>CAMBZY010000324.1 GCA_945872325.1 Candidatus Kuenenia stuttgartensis
GTAATCGACGGAGTCGCTCTGCCTGGCCCTTCTATTCAAAGCGATCGGAGCTGGTCCGCCAGCTTTCGCAAAGAGGGAGCCTCCTGGGTGGAAGGTGGCCCGGTGACTCGTCTGGCCAAACGCCATGGGCTGCAAGGCCCTGTGGACGATGCGTTTATGGATAGTTTCCTGTTCGTTAGCCCATCCGGCAAAGCGGCTTCCGCCAAGGTGGACGAATGGTCGAAAGCCGAGATGGCTCATGCCCAGGAGCATTGGAGACGCCACTTCAGGGGCGTGGCTCCGATCAAAGCCGATACGGATGTGACTGCCGAAGACATGCGTACCAAGAATCTGATCCTTTGGGGCGACGCTTCCTCCAACACCATCATCGCCAAACTGGCCGATCGACTGCCGATCCAGACCAGGGATGGCAAAATCATGGTCGGTCAGCAGTCGTACGATGCAGCCAATCATGCCCCGATTCTGATCCACCCGAATCCTGAGTCGCCGTCTCGCTATGTGGTTTTGAACAGTGGGTTTACGTTCCGCGAATTCGCCCACCTGAACAACGCCCGCCAGATCCCCAAACTGCCCGACTGGGCGATCGTGAATCTGGACACCCCGCCCAACCCGCTCTGGCCTGGCAAGATCGTAGCAGCCGACTTCTTCGACGAAGCCTGGCAGTTGAAATCCGCAACGTCGAAATAATAACATCACCAGCAGAGGTCATAACACCATGATGCGTATACTTTTGGGCCTATTTTTCATCAGTTCGGTCACTGCTCAGGCAGCGGATACCAAGCCGATCCGGGCGTTGCTGGTTTGCGGCGGATGCTGTCACGACTACGAAAATCAGAAGAAAATCATCAGCGAAGCCATCACTTCGCGAGCCAATGTCGTTTTCGACATCGTTCATGAAGGCGACAAAACTCGGGGCCACAAGATCAGTGTCTATGCAAACCCTGATTTTTGGAAGAATTACGACGTGATCGTCCACAACGAATGCTTCGGCGAAATCGATGACGTCCCGTTCGTGGAATCAATCGCCAACGCCCACCTCAAGCACGGCGTACCTGCCGTGATGCTGCACTGTGCCACCCATAGTTATCGTGCTGCCAAAACCGACGCTTGGCGTGAAACTCTTGGTATGTCAAGCTTTTACCACGAGAAAAATCGCGATCTGACCATTCGCACTGTGGCCAAAGAGCATCCGATCATGGCTGGAGTGCCTCCCACCTGGCTCGACCCCAAGGATGAACTCTACGTTCCAGCCCAGTTCTGGCCATCCGCCACCCCTCTGGCCATCGCTTACGGCGAGGACACCAAGAAAGATCACCCTGTGATCTGGCTCAACAACGCCGGCAAGTCCAAAGTCTTTGCAACCACCCTCGGCCACAACAACGGAACCATGCAACATGCTGTCTATCAAGAGATTGTGACACGTGGCCTGCTTTGGTCCGTTGGCAAACTCGGCCCTGACGGAAATCCTGTGGAAGGCTACGGACCGGTCAAAAAGTGATCGATCCAAACCGGCTTGAATTCGTACAAATGGAGCCTCATCAAGATGTTCACGTTCTATGACCATGATCATCGTGGCTCGCGCCGGTCATTTCTCAGAGTCGGTGCCTCCAGCCTCGCCGGCTACGGTCTCGCAAACTCAGGACAAGCGTTTGCTGCAACGGAAGATCCGCTCCTGAAGGGCCGATCTGTGATCTTCCTGTTTCTGCATGGTGGCCCGAGCCAGATCGAGACATTCGATCCCAAGATGAATATGCCAGAGGGCATACGTAGCGCAACAGGATCGGTCAAAACCAAGATTCCGGGCATCGACTTCGGTGGTTCGTTTCCTAGACTCGCAGGCCTGAACGACAAGTTCTCGATCGTTCGCTCGTTCGCAACCGGCGATGGAAACCACGATATCAAGCCGATCGTCGGCCGCGACACGTTTGGGGCCAATCTCGGCTCGATTTTTGCACGACTGGCTGGCCCAAATCACCCAGTCACCGGAATTCCGACCAATGTGATGCTCTTCCCGCAATCGGTGGATCCTTCCACTCAGTCGGGTGAGATGGGGTTCGGAAAATTTGCGGCCACGGGCCCCCTCAATTCCGGATTCGCTCCGTTCGACCCAGCTGGAGCCGGTGGGGACCTGCGTCAGCTCACAACCAACGTGCCGCGCGAACGCCTGGAATCGCGGCGGTTGATCTCCCTCCAATTCGATAAGTTCAAACATTCCCTCGACACCGTTTCAGGCGACAACCCTCTACGAGATCAAGCCTTCCGGCTTCTGGCCGGTGGTCTTGAGGATGCATTCGACATTCGTAAAGAATCGCCCCATCTGGTGGACAGATACGATACCGCCCCGCTGGTCAGGCCAGATTCGATCAATAAAAAGTGGAACAACCACAAGAACTACGCCGACAACGCCAAAAGCCTCGGCAAGCTCCTTCTGCTGGCCCGTCGTCTGTGCGAGCGTGGGGCAGGGTTTGTGACAGTCACCACAAACTTCGTCTGGGACATGCACGCCGATATCAATAACGCCACCATGACCGAAGGCATGTCGTATATGGGCGGCCCATTGGACTATGCCCTGTCAGCACTTGTGGAAGATCTGGAGGCTCGAGGCCTGTCCGATAAAATCCTCGTGGTCGCCTGTGGAGAGATGGGCCGAACGCCCAGAATCAACGCCAATGGAGGCCGCGACCACTGGGGCGGCTTGGCCCCCCTATTCCTTTATGGCGGAGGACTTAAGCCCGGCCAGGTGATCGGCCGATCCGCCAAAGACGCCAGTTCGCCGGCCGATACACCTGTTGGTATCAAGGAGTTGATTGCGACGATTCTCGACCGAACCGTGGACGTCGGCCAAGTCCGTCTGATCCAGAATCTGCAAAGCGAATTCAGCCAGATCATGACCTCGTGGAAACCGATTCCAGGGTTGATTTAAGGTACCTTTGCCATCTAAACCGCGATCGCGCTCAGAAGCGGATTTCTGTAGGCACGGCCCCCTGACCCTGCTCGGCACAAAAGTAAGCAGCCCCCCATTTCAGGCAACAATTTACATGTCCCCCTGTACACTGAATGCATACCTCTTGTCCTATATCGATTCTCAGAGCGGATACATCCTTGGAAGAGCCTGACACCATAAAACGAGTCACTTGAGCCCGACTCATTCCTCAAATGTTGGTTTTTCCGCAGATTATCCACTGCTTTTTTGACGTTTTTGACACTTTACAAGCCTAAAAGCCATCGTTTTGCGCACAAATCTCGGCACTTTGACTCAAAAAAACTCGTCTCTGAGGTTTTGTCAAAAGTTGTGTTCTGGCAAGTCAGAGTCAGGTGGCCTATCCTGCCGAAAGGTCAAATTCACAATTCAGCCGCCCAACGCTGGGCATGAGGATACTCCGTTCACAACAAAGTTACATCGAAACAGCCAGTCAATCCAGCCCCATCCGCCACCATCAGCTTCCAGCAACCGTTTCAGGATGCCAGAGACGCAGCAAGACTGTTGACAAGATGATCCCCTGGTTAAATCTCAAAGACATCTTCACAAGCGACTTGCCAATAGCTCTTCAGTCGATCTTTGGTGAGACAGTTAAAAGCATGGGCGCCAATACAGTCCGTGCGACTTAAGGAGAAATGGACGGCGGAATATGAGGCATGGAACAAGCGTGAAAGTCGATCCAATCTCACATTTTTAATCACTTACGCACTTTTTCGATCTTTTTGAAAAATTTCCTAAAGTTTTCTGGCCAGATTCCGGAGTCCGTCCGCTTTCTATACATACGGGGAAATAGATCAACCCCATGACGACTTCAAGTAGCCCCTTCAAGATTCCAGGAGACTTCCAGATGTTCAAGACCAATCGCCGCAACCAGACCCCACGTAACCTCGTCGCGAAACTGATCGGCTGGAATGCTGATGCCAATGCGCTTGAGCAAAGGATTGTGCCGGCGTATGTGGCAGGGGATTTTGGATGGGCGAGTACGTTTGAGACCGGGAATGTTAATGTTGATTATAGTGTAAGTTCAACAGCTGTTGACCAAAACGGCAATGTTTATCAAGTAGGGAGTTTTACAGGCACAGTGGATTTTGATCCAAGTTCAGATACTGCGAACCTCTCTGCGGTTGGAAGTCAAGACGCATTTGTTATGAAGGTAGATTCAACAGGAAAGTTCATATGGGTTAAGAGTTTCAGCGGGCCATCGGTGGAGATAGCAAAGTCTATCACGATTGATGCTAGTGGCAACCTGCTTATCACTGGATGGTACCAAGGCACAGTCGATTTGGATCCAAGTTCGTCTGTTTATAATTTGACGAGTCAAGGCGCAGAAGATGCATTTATTGTGAAAATAAACGGTTCTGGATCTTTACAATGGGCAAAAAGTGTTGGAGGTTCAGGTTCTGACCAAGGATGGACTATAACTAATGATACAGCTGGTAACATTCTCGTTGGAGGACTATTTTATGGAACGGCTGATTTTGATCCTAGTTCTAATGTTAATAGTTTAATATCTGCTAGCGGCAGCCAAGATATATTTGTTTTGAAACTCGACAACTCTGGCTCTTTTGTTTGGGCAGACAAATTCGTGAGTCAGTCAGCAAATTGGAAAAATATTGTCGACATAAAAACCGACAGCAGTAATAACATATACATAGGTGGTGGGTATACTGGAACTCTCGATATCGATCCTAGCAACT
>CAMBZY010000325.1 GCA_945872325.1 Candidatus Kuenenia stuttgartensis
GGTCGCGATGAACGTTTGACAGTCAACGGTGGCCGTGTGATCAAAGAAATTCTGGCATAAAAGTCCAGTCTATCCCAACAATCCAGCGCCTTTTCCAACTGCTTCTCAACGGCTGCGAATTTGGACACCGTTGGAATCAGCCACAATCAATACATCGCAAAGTCCAATAAATAATCCAGTTTCATAGACTCCCGGAATTCCCAGAAGTGCAGCCTGAAGAGCTTCCGGATCTTCGATAGGACCAGTTTGCAAATCGACGATCCTGTTCCCGCCATCCGTGATGAAAGGATCACCAGAACTTGTGCAACGAAGGCTGACCTTATGTGCCAGCTCTGCAAGCCTGGAGATGGTCCAATGCTGCCCAAAAGCGGCAATTTCCACAGGCAAAGCGTGTCTGGTACCGAGTCGAATCACGGGCTTGGTCTGATCGACCAGAATCACACGCTTCAGGCCAGCGGCCGCCACAATTTTCTCACGTAACAAAGCCCCACCGCGCCCCTTGATCATCCGGAATTCCGGATCCACTTCATCAGCACCGTCGATCACAAGGTCGAGTTGATTCACCTGAGCAGGATCCACCACCTGAATTCCAGCCTGACGGGCAAGCTGCGAAGTGCGTTCGCTGGTGGACACAGCGGTGATCTCCAGGCCATCCTGAATCACTCTTCTGCCCAGTTCAGCCACCAGTAATTCCGCAGTGCTGCCTGAGCCAAGGCCGACGGCCATACCATGGGAAACCATGGCAGCACCAGCAATTGCGGCGTTTTGTTTAGCAATGTTTTGACTGTCAGGCATTTGAATTCGTTCCCGAGTATCAATGCCCTTGACATCACTTTAAGTGTTAATTAGATGCCTTGCATTAATCACGCAAAACATGAAATTGAAATCGGGCGACACGTTTCGAACGTGCGACGTCCAGCTCCCAAATCCTAGTAACCCGAGATAGAGCAGGACTTTAGGTCGATTTCTAATCCCGTTGAACCGATCAACAGGACTAAGGTAGAATCTACGCTTTGAGTACCTGTGTGTCAATAGCCGATGACAAACAATCTGCCTGTTTACAGAATCTTGACACGACTTGCCAGCCATCAGTTCATACCGGTTTTCGCATTTCTTGCGACAAGACCGGCTAGATGCATGGCGATAGCCAACGGTTTTGGCGATGTAGAAATCCAACCGGGGCTAAGTATTATTTAAACAACTTCTCGTGAAATATTTCGGTGAATGGCATTCAATCGTGCCCCCCTTTTACTGTGCAGAAAAAAGCCTGGCCAGGTTTGAATACCTGGTCAGGCCATATTTGTCACCACAGTCTCTGAATGATTAAAATCGACAATCTTCTTTTTCTCCAGGACTCTTCAATCCATTGGAAGAACAGGAAGAATTCGATTTCATCAAGATTTACTATTGATGATGGCGCGAATTGCAGACAGCAGGTTATTCCCCTGAGGGGTGCCCCATCCGGTTGTCATATCAAATCCAGTGGTGGCTGAATAACCAAGATATGTCGGCAGATAGACACCAGAGGTTTGGCCTGGATATTGTGGGAAATACAAGTTGCTGTTGATATTGTTTCCCTGAGTAATATCATGAAAGGCATTGGCCATAGCCGGATTTGAGCCGATCTGATAAATCAAAGGGTTAAACCAGCCCATTTTTACACCTGTATTTTGCTGAATCAAGCCTGTGAGTGCCGCCCAGAGCGGTGTTGCCGCACTGGTTCCTCCCACGGTGAACTTGCTGAACTGCCCGGTCTGCGTATTTGCCATCCAGACAAAATAACCCGTCGCTGGGTCGGAATTGCCTGAAACATCGGGAACAGCTCTGCCTGTACCGCTGTAGGTGTTAAAGACGCCTGGAGGGTTCACAGAAGTGGGTGTAATGCCAGCTTGAATCTGATAAAACGGGGTCGGGCTCAACCCGCTCACTCCACCACCTGAGACTCCTTCACTGACTCCATTGGAGCTACTGTAGAAACCGTTCACAATTGCGGATTCATTCCACGTGACTTCACCAGCCCATGCACCGTTTTCTATTTGAAGAGTCGTACCACCCACTGACATTGCATATGGGCTTGTTGACGGATTATTGACGTAAGCATAGCCACTGCCTACATAGTCATCCACACCAGCATCGCCCGAACTCGCAAAAAAGGTGATCCCCATGGCCGTTCCATCCAAAATGGCTTGATCCTGAGCCCTTACATACATTTCTGAAAGATCGATATCGGGCCCACCCCAGCTCATGCTGAGTATGGTCGGTTGATTGACCGTGTCAAAGCAGGCATTCTTGATCAGATCCAATAAGTTTTCATTATTGTTATTTTCAAAATACATCGTGATGTTCGCGGCCGGGAGAATGCTGGCCAAAACCTCAATGTCAAGCATTACCTCGACTTGCGGATCATTTTCAGTTGAGCCCTGATAGGTTGATGTCCCGACCACATTGATCTTCGGTCTCTCGCTGATTCCCTGCGCAGCCAAATAGGCTTCGACAGTGGCCTGATCAGCCGCTCCAAATGACCCGCCCAGCTCAAGTATCCCAATCGATATTCCCTGACCCGGCAACTGGCTTGCAGGTGCGGTTGGGAAGTCGTAAGCCGCTGCAATTTGTGGAGAATAATAGCCAGGGCTCGATGGAACCACTGGCGGTAGAGGTGTTGGTGGCGGTGCTGGCTGGGTTTTAATTCCAAATAGCGAATCAACTATGGCAGAAATTCGCTGAGGAACATAAAGTGAGCCAGTGTAACTTTGAAAGCTCTTTACACCCAGATTGTTATAATAAATGATATTCGCACCTATAGCAGTTCGCAATTGCCCGACAGTCGTATTGAATTCAAAAGTCCGTTTTGCCTGACTTGTGGCGGTCACTGTGAAGCCATAATCCTTGGCAAACGACTGCAAGGCCGCCAGATCCTGAGCCGATGTGCCATACTGCTGGGCAAATTGATCCTGCGTCAGGTAAGTGCGTTGCCCAATAGGTGCAGAGGCCAACTGCTCAAGAGCCGTCTGCCCGCCACTGCCCGGATTGTAACGTGTCACAATTTCCACCGAAACAGGCGTTTCGAGCATGACAGCAATGTTCGATTGAGACTGCGGGACCGATCCTGGCGTGACATTGGATAAAAGTCCTGTGCCCCGAACCACAGGCTGAACACTGCCGGCAATCGGAATGAGCACTTGATCATAGGTGTACTGAGTCGCCAAGACACGCTGACCAAAGCCGTCTGTCGCCGTTGCCTGAAGCATGATGGGGCCATTTGGGGCATTCAAAGCCGTCGCAAGGCTATGAATTACACCAAGGGCATCAGGGGCCAATGTCACCGTATTGCCTGATGTGTCCAAGCTTTTCAGTGTGACAATGACTCCGGCATTGGGATTGGTCTGTCCGGAAATCATCCGATAAAGATTATCCAAGCCGGCTTGCGGAACCAGCTCCTGACTCAACTTCAGCGAAACTGGCCGCAATGATGTGGACGCTCCGTAATTGGAATACGCCAGATTCCAGTCCGCCTGATTGATCATTCCATTCGCATTGATATCGCAAACCGAGACGTAATTTGCAGACGAAGACTTCGTGCCAAACAGGGAACGAATCTGCGAGAGATCGCCCTTCGTCACGGAATACGAGCCGTCAACATCGCCCGCAAGAGAGATGTTCACCTGATAATTTTCTGCAGTCTGCTGGGCTTGCGACTGATTCAGATTCAGTGTAAATACCCCCGGCTGAAGTTTCGCAAGGCGTGCCCCTGATTGCCCAATCGACAACTGGCTCGCGACCAGTGGCCCATTCACTGCACCCACCAGAGGCTTGACTCCCTGCAGTGGTGCCACCTTCTCTCCAACAGCCCCAACACTATCAAATCTGAGCACGACCGCCCTGTTGGGTATGGAAAAATCCAACCGGTTAATCTGAATCTCACTTGCCGAAAATTTTCCCGACGATGCGTTGCCATTGCCCTGAACAATCGCAAACGGCTCAATCCCAGTTGCCGTTGAAAGCACTTGCCTGCATTCCAGCGACTCCACTCCAATCAATCGGCGAATTTGCCGATCACGCTTTTTGGCTGAAGCGAATCCACCAAAAGATCGGAATCGGCATGAGACGCTGTTGATTATGCTGGCTTTCATCGGAACGACCTTCTTGAAAATTGAGTTTGTCTGAGCCTTAGGCCCGTAGTTCATATACGAATGAATTTCGGTCGTATTCTTCGAAATAGCACGACTTAGTCCAAAATCCTAGCATACCACCCATGCTCTCCGCAATAGCCAGATTGCCCAAATTACGATTTTGCAAGTTTGACCAGAGCGTATCTCTCCTAAAATGTGCGGGATTTCGGCATCAATGAGGTTGGCAGGACGACACCCTGCCTTAACTTTTGGTATTAGGCCTAATGCGAAAAATCCAACCATTTCAGACCAACAGGAAGTCGCTTAGGATTAGGCCGGAAATCACGTCCGCTTTTTTGGTCTTTCGCCCTGCGGCTTATTTCTAGCCGGTCTTGGCGCTAGCCCCGGTTGGTTTTCTAAATCGCCGAAACCGGGGGGATAGATTCGAACGAGGAAAACGTGGCTAGCTGGTCTTGGCGCTAGCCCCGGTTGATTATCTTCCGCGAACCAGGGGCTAGATTCATACATCCCGGTTATTTATTTTCCGCGAACCGGGGGCTAGCGCCC
>CAMBZY010000326.1 GCA_945872325.1 Candidatus Kuenenia stuttgartensis
TGCCCAAGCCACCAGAGAGCGACTTGACCAGGCTCGGGAATGGTTTCGCGAATCTGAGTTTGCAGATCTTGATCGCTCAGAACGGGTTCGATCATTCCGCCAGCCCCCGCGCTGCACGCACCAGTCGCACGGCCTTGGCCATGTTGATCGACTTTCCGACAGCCACATGACGCGGTGTCTGGGAAAATCCACAGTCGGGCGTAATGGAAACTCGCTCAGGCGGCAGAATGGCCAGCACTTGCTCGATGCGTTGAACGATCAGCTCGACAGGCTCCACCCAGGTGTTTTTGACATCCACCAGCCCTACGGCCACGTCCATGCTCTCTGGAAGCTGCTTGAGAAGACCAATATCGGTCATCTCACGCGATGCAAACTCCATGGCCAGCTGATTCACCGCCACATGCCCCACGGATGGGAACAAAGGGGCATAGCTCCTCCAGCCGACGGCTCTGGCCCGATAATTTCCAAAACACATGTGCATGCTGGTATAGACGGGAATCCCAACCACTGTGCGACGAACGACATCGAGAAAATATTCCGCCTCTTGAGGGTGGCACGCAAAACTTGGCTCGTCGAGCTGGATAAAGTCCACTCCAGCTGCCACAAGATCCAATAGCTCTTTGCGAACGATGGGCAGGAGTGCCTCGGTCACTTCCTCGCGACTTCGATAAACATCGCCACCGCCAATACATCCAGCCAGAGTGAACGGGCCTGGAACGGGCATCTTCGTAGCCATATTCGGGCAGATCTGACGGAACCGCTTGAATTCTTCCACACAGCCCAGCCCGGCCGGAGCGGTCAGAGGGGCAATGGCGGTGTATTTCCCGCGCTGATCGTGCCCGGGGGCACCCCAGAGGCGGGGTATCGCAAGGCGCTGAAGGCCGTGGAGATAGTCGTAAAAACCGAGGTTGAAATCGACTCTCTGCACCTCGCCATCGGTGATCCGCTCCAGCCCAGCATGAATCTGATCGGCCACAACAGCTCCTACAGCATCGGATACCGCCTCTTCACGGTCGACAGGCCCGAACTGACTCGAATCCTTGCGTACAGCTCCTGCAAAAAACTCGTACCAGCCAGGAATTGGCCAGCTACCCATGACGGTTGCTTCAAGAGGCTTTGGTTTCATGACCGTTTGAACCCTGATTTAGAAAGGAGTGGATGGAGTGATCCACCCGATGGTTGATCACGGATGAAATCCTCTGAAGAAGCCCCGTTAGATAAAAACGGCTTAAGATCATGAGCGACTCATTTGATCTCAAAACCAATCACCAGAACGCTTCGCTTTCGCATCAATCTCAACAGACTTCCAACAGTCTCACCTATCGCCCTGCAACTGTCGCTCCAATGTCCCGGCCGTGATCGGGTGATACCCACTTTTGGCCTTCTCAAACAACGCTTTCGCACGCTGTCTACCATTGGGCAACGCCAAAATGGCTTTATAAAGTGGCACCACCAACTTGCGACGCCCTATCCTGCTGATATAAGCATCCGTTGCGGCATCGGCGGCCGTGTATCCGCTGCGAATCGCCAGAAGGAACCAGACATGCGCCACCTCGGCGTTTGATTTCTCTGTCAATTGGGCTTTTTTGTCCAACTCGGCCATCAGCGATATCGGCAATTTTTCTGGCAGATGATTCAGAAACGCCAGCCAGTCCTGAGTGGACCACTCGGCGGTCATCAAATCCTCTGTTTTTATCGTGCCTGTGGACCACTTCCCGGAAAGGTCCACCTGCTTCGTCAATCGCTCTGAAACGGGCACCACAGCTGATTCCGGTACACCTGGCTTGTTCAACCATTCGCCCAGATCCAGGCCCTTTAATGCAACATTCGTCTCTGGCTTCAATTTGGCCTGATAATAAGCCACAAAATCATCGGTCGTCACACTTTTCCAGGCGTTGTCCGTGAACCATCCACGCAGGAATGTATCAAAAGCCTCTCGCCCCAAACGCATTTCCAGTTGATATAGCAGCAACCGGCCTTTTTCGTAAGGGATACGTGTCACACCGTCGTCCGGGTCGCGACCTGCGAAGTCGGGTAGAAGCCGCTGGTCGGGAGCGGGCACTTCCTTGAGCTCGGCCAGCAGCTCCTCATAGCCCAGCCTTCGTTCAAAATCGCCACGCTCAGGCCCGAACAAATCCTCCATGATCCGGCCTTCCACATAAGTCGTAAAACCCTCGTTCAACCAGAAGTCGTGCCAGGTCGCATTGGTCACCAGATTCCCTGACCAAGAGTGGGCCAACTCATGTGCCACCAACGAGACCAACGACTTATCGCCTGCCAGAATCGTCGGCGTGGCAAAGGTCACCACCGGATTCTCCATCCCACCAAACGGGAAGCTCGGCGGCAGGACCAGCAAGTCGTAACGTCCCCAGGCATATGGGCCATAACGCTTCTCGACGGCCTGAATCATGGCCTCTGTATCGACAAACTCGTCCGCCGCTTTTTGCAGAGTTTCAGGCTCGGCATAAACTCCCGATCGTGGGCCGATTGGCTTGAAATCAAGCCTTCCCACGGCCAGTGCCAATAAATACGAAGGAATCGGCTTCGCTTGTTCGAACTGATACACACCATCCGCTTTGCCTGTGCGTGAATCTTCCGAAACGGCACTCATGACAGCCCTAAGTGCTGGATCCACTTGAACCTTGGCCGAATAGGTGAACCGTACAGTGGGCGAATCCTGACACGGGACCCAGCTTCGGGCATGAATGGCCTGCGACTGGCTGTAAAGGAACGGCTGGTTGCCTCCGGCAGTGCCTTCCGGGCCAACCCACTGAAGCCCGGAAGCGTCTGGTTTTGTGCGGTAATGAATCCGAATCGAGTTCACTCCAGCCGGCAGATCCACTTCCAGTTTGGAACCAAAAATCGGGTCATTGGGGCTGATCTTATGCGACAGGGCCGGGCCGATCAGGATGGCTTCAATGTCTTCTGCTGACAGAGGTTGGAAGCGAACGACCTTGGCGACAGCTTTGATGTCGATGATTTCAAGCCCACGAACATCTAAAACAAGCTGTGCAGCGGTGTCTTTACGATCAATCGACCAGCTTGCAAGCCCTTCAAGCACCTTATTCTTGAAGTCCACTTTCAGGTCGAGATCGAGGTGCTTGACAGAAACTTTAGAGGGCTGCGAATAGGAATGAGGATCGGCCACGGATGCACCTCGGCTCTGTATCGAAACGGTCACACAAATGATGGAATAGATCAATCGGCACAGCCATCGAACATTCATGATTCTCTGCCCCCTGAGATTCATTCCCTTGTTTTTTTGAGGCGATACGCTCAGCCTAAGCCTAACAATTGAAGCCTTTAAAAGCTACAGTCACTTCCCCAATGGCTGAACGACTCTCCGTAAATTGATCTGGACGAATCCTTGAAAATCTGATCCAAAGAAATAATCACCTGAGTTCGACTGCGTGCAACATTCATCAACTTTGAGCTTCTACTGTGGCTGCACGAATGGATTCGTCGGCAATCACTCCTGAATCACCGCCTGTTCACAGGCTTGAAGCGTGGTGCGTCACGCTTTGCCTGATGATTCTCTCATGCACTCTACACGGGCCGTCGCTGTTTTTTCCGACGCATTACATCTTCAGCCCTTCAGACATCTTAGGCCGACAGATTGAACTCGGTGGAGCCTCGGAATTCGAGCCTTCCAACCGACTTCTGATCGACCCTGTCCTCCAATTCGAGCCATGGGACGACTTCGCTCGCCAATCGCTTGCAAAGGGCCAGTTCCCATGGTGGAACCCTTACAACGCTGCCGGTGCCCCATTCGCTGGGAACGGTCAGAGCCAGCTTTTTGATCCCATAAAATGCTTGTTCAGACTCATGCCCACCCCATGGGCATGGGCGGCGGAATCGGCTCTCCGATTTATCGTCACAGGTCTAGGAATATACTGGCTTTGCAGATCCTGGAGAGCCCCCCTCTGGACACGCTGCTGGTGCGCTCTAGCCTTACCCATGACAGGCTTTTTCACCCTCTGGAGGCTTTACCCGCTCGCCGCCACAGCTGGAGTGATCCCATGGACTTTACTGGCCTTTGAACGACTCTCAATCCGTCCTTCCCCTGCCCGATTCAGCCTGGCTGCAATGGCAACGGCCTGGCTGATTGTCTCCGGAAATGTCCAGATCGCTGCCGTTGGATGCATCGCCATCAGCCTTCGTTGCTTACTCAAACAGTCGATCAAACAAGCCGCCTGGTGTTCGGCATCACTCGTCGTCGGATTCCTGATCTCTGCACCGGCGTGGGTCAGCCTGGCCTCATATCTCAGCCAAAGCCCGATCTGGGCCGACCGCATTGCCGAACACTCTGGCAACGGCCGCAGCGCCTCGGCAAGGTGGATGGATCTGCCCACCTTGGTTGCTCCGTATCTTTATGGTAGTGAACGCCGGGGCGACCCCAATCTCCACAAAGCTCTGGGAGCAGGCAACGTCAATGAAGCCGCCTCTGGATATGTCGGCCTGGTCAGCCTTCTAGCCCTCATCCCCGCCGCTTTGATCCATCCTAAGATTCGCCGAATGAAGCTCCTGCGTTACGCCCTTTGCCTCTGGCTGACCGGCCTGATCATCGGCTATCGCCTGCCGCCCGTGGCCTGGATATGGCCCCATCTGCCGATCCTCCAAGGTGTTGACCCACGAAGGTTTGTGATCGGAATGAGCCTCGGCGGCTGCATCCTCGC
>CAMBZY010000327.1 GCA_945872325.1 Candidatus Kuenenia stuttgartensis
AGATAATTAACCGGGGCTAGCGCCAAGACCGGCTAGGTAAGACGCGCTAGCCATCGGTTTCTTGGCTTGAACCTAGCCGCCGGGCGCTAGCCCCCGGTTCGCGGAAGATAAACAACCGGGTCTATCGCCAAGACCGGCTAGATAACAGCCAAGTTGTGCTTGGCTACGTTTGGACTAAAAAGCGGAATTTATTTCCTGTCTTTTCCTAAGGGACAGGGGGGAAATAACTTCCGGCATGGGGGGATTGGGCTCCAAACGAGACACCTATTATCAGGCATGTCCCTCCCGCCTCATCCCAGCCCATGCTCTTTGATCTTGGAGTAAAGGCTGGAGAGCCCAAGGCCCAGTCGGGCCGCCGCTCGTTTTCGATCCTCTCCAGACTCAGCCAGGATTCGCTTGATATGTGATCTCTCGTATTCACGAATCGAATCGCGTAAATCGTCGATCATGATTGGATTCAACATTCTTTCACCCATCATCGAATTCTCTACGCCTGATTGCATCTGCTGTACCTGAAAACTTCCATGGGAATGGAAAAGCTCCGTTTCAGTCAAATTTAAACCATCCGCAAGAATGATCGCCCGTTCCAGTAAATTATCAAGCTCGCGCACATTGCCTGGCCAATCCATTTCAGACAATCGACTGATTGCATTTGAATCCACCGATTCTACCCGTTTACCCATGCGCCGAGTATGCTTCTGAATCAGCACATTCACAAGATCAGGGATATCCTCCCGACGACTCCTCAAGGGCGGCATCGGCACATTCACTACATTAAGCCGATAATACAAATCTGCCCTGAATTTGCCAGCCTTCACTTCCTCATCCAGATTCTTGTTCGTCGCCGCCAGAATACGGGCCTTCATCATCAAAGCCCGGTTGGCACCCACCGGCAAGACCTCGCGATTTTCAATCACCCTTAATAGCTTTGCCTGTAATCCTAATGGCAACTCTCCAATCTCATCAAGAAAAACTGTCCCCTCGGCAGCGGCCATAAAAAGCCCGTCGCGATCTCTGTCAGCTCCTGTAAAAGCGCCTTTGACATGCCCAAAAAGCTGGTTTTCGAGAAGTTCTGCCGGAATCGCTGCACAATTGATGGCCAAAAACGGTGAATCAGGACGCTCTCCCAAATCATGTAAAGCCCTTGCAGCCAGCTCTTTGCCTGTGCCTGATTCGCCTGTGATCAAAACGTTGGCCCTGGTTGGCCCAACTCGTGAAATCCAGGCCTTAAGCGATTGCATGACTGGACTTGTGCCGACCAACGCCCCAATCCCAGAACCGGTCGATAAATTCTCGTTCAACTTACGCCTTAAAGCCTGATTCTCACGCTTTAATAGCTGCCATTCGATCACATGATCAAGCCGGGCCGTCAGATCGTCAAATAATATCGGCTTAATCAAATAATCTCGCGCTCCGGATTGAAATGCCTTAATCGCACTTTCCACCGTGGCATAAGCGGTAATCATCAGCACCGCCATCCCCGGCCTGGCCTTCAGCATACGCTCCAGAAGGTCGAGACCACTTGTCCCAGGCAATTGAATATCGCAGATCACAATCTCGGGTTCGTGACTTTCAAGCTGTTTCATCGCTTCCAGAGCATCAAATGCAACTGCGACAGCAAATCCTTCGCCTGTCAGGAATTCAGACAAGGTTGATGCCAAAACCCGTTCGTCGTCGACAATCAGAATTCTGGGTTTGCCTGTCTGTGATTTTAAGTCGCTCATCAACCGGCCTTTCTTTCAATGATTTCGAATGGCATCATGATCATCAATCGACATGTCATTTCATTTCAACTGACTCTTGGGCCAATTCTGATCGACTGGAAATTCCAGAATGAACATCGTTCCAGTCCCTTCACCGGTCTCAAATCGCATTGTTCCACCCAGATCCTCGACAATTTGATGGCAAACATAAAGCCCTAGCCCTGTTCCATTTGGCTTTGTTGTGAAATAAGGCTGAAACATGCGGCACTGGTCCACCAGTCTGATGCCTCGTCCATTATCGGCAATGGTCAATTGCAATCGTGTATCGGAAATCAATTGTGCGGAAATACGGATCAAACCCTTGTCGCTGGTCGCATCAATGGCATTAAAAACGAGATTCAAAACCAGTTGCATCAAGTGGTCGCGTATCGCACGCACTGGGGGTAAATCTGGTTCGATAAAAGTTTCAATGCATCGTTCCTGAGTCCTCTGGTAATATTTCAGAATATCCATGGCCTCCTGCACCACATCGGCCAAAATGATCTGGCTGATCACTTCATTTGCCGGCCGGCTGAATTTTACCAGTTCTCGCACAGTTCTTGAAATTCGCTGGAGTTGATTGTCAATCAGGCCGAGTTTTTCCTTCGTATAATCATCCTGATCCTTCCTGCGTCTGAGAATCTGGATTAAAGAGCTGATCGCGGCCATCGGGTTCCCAATCTCGTGTGCGATTCCTGCGGAAAGTAGCCCAAAGGCAGCCATTTTTTCTTGGTGAATCACCTTTGCCTGCGCTAATCTCAAGGCTGAAGATCGTTCCGCAACTCGGGCTTCAAGCTGTTCGGACGACTTTCTCAGCTCCTGATTCAATCGGTCTGAATCTGAAGTCGCCGCTTTTAAGAGTCCTGCCAGTGCAGAGCTTGCCCACGTGGCCCAGGCCAGCATGACAACTGTCATGACCATGTCTGTCCATTGGGTTTGATTTTGCAGGCCGACCGCCGTTGCCAGTGCCATGAGGCTGATGGAATCAAACAGCCAGGTGGTCCATGCCACTCTTGGCGAATATCGAATGGCGACGCAGATCAGGCTGAGCAGATAATACCAGCGGAAGGGGCTTCCCAAGCCGGTGTCGTGATAGCAGAGGAGGCCGATAAACAAGGCTTCAAGAAGCGAAACAATCAGTGGCAATCGCTTGAAAAAGACTTCGCCCATCAGGTGCCAGGCGGTATCGAGCGATGCATAGCCGGCCCCAAGAGCCAGAAAAGCCCTGACAGCAGAGGGGTTAGCAAGGCCGCTGCGGGACTCGACCAGGACGTAGCCCATCACGATTCCGAACCATCTGATCCGAACAATGATCCGTCCAGCCGCTAAATCCCAGCGATTGGCAGGATTTGTGGCCGAGGCCTGGATGGCTTGCAGAGTGTGATTCCAGAATTGTCGCCAGTTCGTTATGCTCATTCTAGAGCCATTTCTCAGCCGTTTTCGCGAAGTCGTTGGAAGTGAATGAGGGTCTGAAGGGTTTTGTCGGCCCCAACATTTAGCTATTATAGACATCATCACCGAAATGATGATGGCCTGATCGCCTTCGAATCTGGATTCCAGCCAGAAAATCAGGCCAAACGTTGACCGAGGAACGTGTGTTCATGGAACCCCAGAATCAATCGCCCTTGCCCGAACCTGGCCCGAAGAGTTCGTCCCGTCGCGATCTGACCAAACTTTTCTGCACGATAGTTCTGGGAATCGTCTCCATTTCACTGGCCATTGGCTTCGCACCTGTGCTCACAATTCTGGCACTGACACATCGGTGGGTGGCCCATCAGTTTTTTGAGGTGCCGCAACTGGCATCACTTCGGGCTGAATCGCAAATGGTACTTTTAAGAGGCCATTTAACGGTCTGGTGTGGCTTGCTGGCAGTCTGGATTCAGCTCAGTCGGAAATGCAATCGAGAAATAAAAACACTTGGATATGTGATTCTGATCGGCTGGGCCATTCGAGCTGGGGCATGGATCGTGGGCGGAAACCTGCCGCTCATTCCGGGCGATAGCAGTCATTATATTGAAACTTCAAATTCAGTCGCCATCGGGCTCCCATCGTCAAAACACTATGTCGAGAGCTTTTTTCGCGATTATCCACCAATCAGGGCTGGAAAGCCCGTGCTTGACGACTGGGCGACTCCGTTGTTCGCAGATTGCCTTGGCCTGATTTATCGAGTCACAGGCTCTGGGATCGGCTCTGGTAAAGACCTTGCGATTACCTTCGGCCTTGCCAAAGGTCTGAGTTTCATCTTTAATATATTAACACTTCCGTGCCTTTATTTATTCACCCGCCGCTGCGTTCATGCTCCCGCGGCTTTACCTGTCACCGCTCTGGCAGCCATATTGCCGGTTCATGTGATTTATGCCGGTATGGAATTGCGTGAGAGTCTGGTGGGGCTGACAAGTGTCATCGCTGTCTGGCTGGCGCATGAATTTCTGATGGCGAAACAAATGAAATGGAAACTCGGTCTAGCCATTCTTGCCGGGCTTGCTGGCGGGTTCGCCATTCTGTCCCGCAACACCGCCCTGGTATTGGTCTTTTGCCTCGGACTCTGGCTGATCTGGAACGGTGGGAAACGAGGGTTTCAACTCTTACCGATCTGGGCCATGACAGTTCTCATGGTGATTGCACCTTGGGCATGGCTCACCTATAAAGAATACGGCAAGCCATTTTACAGCTATACTGAACATTTTGCCCACACTTTCAGTTGGACGGTGCACCATTATGCCGCTGGAGTGCCTGATCCTAAAACCTTTTATCAGAATAACATGCCTGAATTGATCCGTGTGAAAATCAAATCCGTACTGATCCTGTTCGGTTATTCCACCATGATTTTATCCATGCCGGTGGCATATGGGTTTTATAGTCGAATGAGAAGGCCAATGGAGCGGTCGGGAAGACCTTCCGATCAACTTGCATTATTGCTATTCCTCGGGTTT
>CAMBZY010000328.1 GCA_945872325.1 Candidatus Kuenenia stuttgartensis
CCCCATAACCTGCCCGGCCATAACTCGTCCCGTAATTTCCCGGTGCCGTATAATAGTTGGAGACTTCCTGTTGCGCCTGAACAACTTGATGGTCAGTCCCGACACACCAGAAGCCAATGGTCAGCCCAACCACGCGAATGGATCTCAAAGTATTGATACGCATGATTCAGAAGCCCTTTATCGGGTGACTCTTACGGACATATCCAACAGATTGGATGACGGCCTGTTTTTCATTTCAATGAAATCATACATCGCCAGCTTAAAACAGATTTGAAAATCCAATCAGATTCAGCTTTAATCTATGACCATTTTAACGGGCGTGCATCATGCGGGTTATTTAAGGGCTGAATGTGCTTGGATCAGCAATCCTCGGGCCAGACCTTTTTGAATGATTTCATGACAAGTTCCAACGCTTCCCTGAGTTGCAAACCCTGAAGATCTTGTGGGCACTTCACTGTTTCGATCATGACGGGCGCACTGCAATTCATCGATGCCAGCCCCTGAAGAATTTCCATCACGGGCACTGTATTTGAAGTGGCCGGCAAGGCTCGCTGGTCGTCGATGATATTTTCCCGTTCGACAAAGGCTGGGAGGTCGGCCACATGCACACCGATGATTCGATCTTGGAACGGCCCAACAGCATCTTTAAGGCTTTCATTGGAAGCGTGCAGATGAAATGCATCCACAAGCAGCCCGAGAGAGACGTGACGATCCATCACGTCTGCCAATTCGTGACGCACCGTTTTCAGGTTGGCCAATAGCGGCTCTTTTCCGTTCCGAAAGCTGATCACACCGACCGTCTCCAAGCCAAGTCTCAGATGATACTTACCCACCATCTCTGCGATCTGATCCAGTCGTTCGCGATGCCAAACGAGTGCTTGGTCACGGGTCTGGCCGATCGGCACGGATTCTTCCACCCGTGTATAAAGTCTTTCCACTCCTATCTTTTGCGTGTATTCCAGAAACGGGCCAAGTTTCTCAATCGTGGATAAGAACTCTGCATGACTGTCTCGCCAACCGTACGGAAATGGACTTGCTCCGCACGAAAGTCCATACGAATCGAGAGTATTTCGCACGAATTCTGGTGGTGAGCCTTGTTCCAGAAGATCTCTCAGAGGTAGGTCGATCGCATCAAAGCCGACTTCACTCGCAGCCTGTGCCCACATCTCAAGATCTGGAGCTGTCATCCCTAAACCTCGCCAACTGTGACTTTTAAACATGAAAGACAGTCCCTGATTAGGCTTCTATTTTGAGAAGTTTGATGTGGATAGGGTTCAATGCGCTGCAAATGATTGTGGTGAAATAAAACGAGCATGTATATATTCGGCTGGAGGGATTGTTTACAATACGAATCATGTGAAGGCGAAGAGGATCGGGCTGGTGGGTTTGATTTCCAGGGGATTTTCGGAAGCTCCAACAATCGCTTTGAGGCAATGAATGCACACGACCTGGATCGAATCTCCAGCTCAGGGTCGACATGGCGGTCCGGTTCGCGCCGGTCAGTGGTCGTTTGTTGTGATTGGAACACATCCGGTTGAAGTCGGCCAAACAGTGGGTCTGGAACTGGTTGTGAACGATCAGTCGCTCGGATATCTGCCGGGCTTCTGGCTTGAAAACAAGGCTGGAAACAGTTATTGGCATGTCCCAATTCCTCCATTGGGGATCAACAGCAAGATTCGTTTTCAAGCGATTTCCAAACGAAATCAAGATGACAAAGAGTTGCGTACCCACACGCTTCATGCTGTGGTCAGGCCCAATCCGCCGCGTTGGCTCGACCATAGCCATGTGGTTCAGGCGATGCCTGAAGGCTTGATCGGGAATCGACGCACGACGGCAAGAATCGACACAAGATCTTCAACATACGATATTTACTACCCATCTGCCGCACTCCATTCGAATGTCAGACCAGCGGAAGGCGATGCCCCTCAGAGCCGTACAAATTTTCGTGGAATTGTGGCAGGGGTGGCGGAAACTGGCCAGATCGACTGGTTTGGCGAACAAGTTTGGGATAGTCGTCAAAGCTATGAGCCTGGCACCGCTGTTTTGAAAACTGTGCTCAGTCATCGGGACGGCCAGCTTCGAGTTCTGGTGACCGATCTGGCGATAATGGCAGAGCCGTGGCTTGAGTCGGAAATCGGCCCTCTTCCACCTGGTATGTACTTGAAGCGTTACGAGTTACGTAACGATGCCGATCACGATAGAACCATGGTATTCGGGCTTTACGTTCATTCGGAAATCAATGGTGGAATTGGCGAACCAGTTCTGAGCTGGCTTGATGGAGAGCGAGCCCTACTGGCATCAAATGCTGGACACGGGCACTCGAATCGCAAGCTGGCACGCGATTCCACAGTAACATTTACCATCGCCCTTGATTCCAAAGGGGAAACTCAATGCGAGCCGGTTGGCCCGACTGAGGCTGTACTGACTCGCTCACTGGCCTTACCAGCACGTGGTTCAGCCTTCGTAGACGTCCTGATTGCCGGTTCGTTCACTGGCTGGCAAGCCGACCAAGGATCGTTTGAGCACACCTTAAAGCCTGCGCTGAAATGGTTTCGGTCAGCGGATCTAGGCGAGGTGGAAGATTCGACAATCAAGGCTTGGCACCACGAGATGGCTGGCCAACTGAAAGTTTTCGCTCCAGGGACAAATCTCGAAGAAATCAACCAGCGGTCGAGCATCACCACCCTGCTCCACTGCGACTCCGATTTTGGCTCGGTTGCGAGTGGATTCGATCGTGGACTCAACGCTTATTGCAGGCCCCGGGAAGCGATTTTTACTGCGGAAGGGCTGAGCCGATGCGGCCAGTTGTCACCCGCCCGCCATGTTTTCGAATGGCTGGAAAGCGTGCGTGACAAGAACCCTGTCCACCGATTCTGGTTCCAGAAATATTCCATGGACGGAGTACCGGAGTGGGAAACTCCATCGATCGATCAAACCGCCCTGTTTCCCTGGGCCTTGGCCAGACACGTGCGCAGAACCGGTGAAATTGGCCTTTACCCTGCCCTTTGGAGGTCTGTAAAGCAGGCGGCCGAAGTGATTATGGGGCGAACCGACCACCCCGGTATGGAATGGGACGAAAAGCTTTGCCTGATGAGGTCGGCTGGAATGTGGGACCTCCGATTCGGCTGCCACCTGTTCGGCAACGCCTCGGTTGTTGCCGGATTAAGGGCGTCCGCCGAAATTGCAAACGATATGAATGAAGCTCCCGAACTGGTAAAAACCTGGAGAGACCGGGCCGACCGGATCCTTAATGAAGGGATTCTCCAAACCTTCAGCCCGAATGGCCCAGGACTTGTTGACGAAAGACTCGGTCACCTTCGGCCCGCCCGACAAATCAACCGCCGTGTCGGCCACTGGGTCATCAATCACAATGCTGATTTTGAAGAGCCCAGTCATGCCGATCCCGGGGCACTTGGCCTGTGCATTCCGTTAGGGCTCCTGCCTGCCGAGGATCCTCGCCTGCAAAGCAGCCTGCAGGCACTGGTTGCAGACATCAACGACCCTCGAACTTCCGCGAATAATTACCGCACTTTACGCCACGATATTCAGGTTCTGACACGTTTATGGATGGCACGCTACAGCCTGAAACTGGCTCACCGCACTGGCGATGGAGCACCCTTGGCACAAGCCATCGCCCTGCTTCATGAAGTGATCGACCGGCTTGGTCCACTTGGCCTCTCGATTGAATCCATTAGTCAGACAAGTTCGGAAAAGAGCCAGCGAATGCTGCCTGGTGTTTGGTCTTTGCATCTCCAGATCATGGAATTCATGACAGAACTGGGTGGTCTGGAATACGATGCGATCGCAAAACGCCTCACATTTCTGCCCATCATGCCTTGGACACTTCCTTCCCTTGGTGCACGCATTCACCTACCTCAAGGCTGGTTCAGGTACCAGATCAGCCGGGAATCGCACCAGCGATATGTCTTGAATATGGAGTGGGAAACCTCTTCACAGACAACACTTGAGGCAGATCTTGTGATCCCCGAACTAGCCCATGTGCAATCATGGAAAAGCTCGAACAGCAAAGATGCGGTCATTCCCCTACCCAACATGATCTGGCGACCCAAACGGCACTCCATCACCTGGACAGAAACTTTGCCCACCGGCCGCCATCGCGTGGTTCGTGAGTGGGACGGTAAACTCGATTGAACTTCATAGCTGAACTCTGCTTTTACGAATTTTGCAAGTTGAGCCTCACCCCTATCGTTTCTTAATTATTGCCGTCGACCACTTGACCTCTGATCCGAAAATGCGAAGAGTTCACATGGAAGTCAGTGGGTAAAAGTGGATCTGGTTCCGTTGATTGATCTCGATGAGCAGGCGACTACTAAGGTAAGCACACAATGGCCGACAAAAACAAGGTTCCACCTGATTCATCGTCGAAAAAGCCTCGTCTGGAAAACGACGAGCGGTTCCCCAGCGGACCATGGGAGGGTTTCTTCCTGATGTCCCATACTGGCAGAAAACGCCATATGATGGAACTGATTCTGAATTTTTCGGAAACCCGGATCACGGGAGAAGGCCGCGACTTCGTCGGCGACTTTATCCTTCGTGGCCGATACGACCTTGCCACTGGCCACTGCATTTGGAACAAGAAATACGTAAAACGCCACGAAGTCGGATACGATGGCTATAACGAAGGTAAAGGCATCTTCGGCAAGTGGGAAATT
>CAMBZY010000329.1 GCA_945872325.1 Candidatus Kuenenia stuttgartensis
GGCCCGGCAACCTGCGACTGGAATTCGGCCTTGGGGCCAGTCACTTCATATTCCGTATACCCCAGCATCATCTCTTCGTCGGTCTGCTGACCCCAATAAACGGTTTTTGTCGGGTCAGGGTTGGCCTTGTTCGCATCACTGTTGTCGTAAGTCGCTGTAGCGATGATCACAGAGCCTTTGGGTACCGCGATTGGTTTTGCGAGCTGGTAACGCAATTGCCAGTTGAAGTCGTATCGAGGTACATCCAGAACGGTTTCCCGTCGCTTATCCGGAAACACGATTTCATATTTGAAAGCCTTGCCTCGCACATGCGTATGGGGTACAAATGAGAGAAGACTAATGTCTGTAGGTACAGTCTGGCGGGCCACTTCCACGTGGTTACCTGCCCCTGCTGGAATTTTGATGCTGGGATTGGAAATTCCAATCACCTTGATCTCGTGAGCCGGCTTGCGAACAGCTTTAAGCAAACCAATCTCAAGCTGATCCGTGGTTTTCTGACCATTTGGGGTATAGTGAATCTGAAACCTCAGACGCGAGCCTTTAGGCAATCGCTTTCCATAATTTTCGGGAAAGATCATCGAAGAGGTGCCTGGTACATAAGCTGCGAAAAAACCGCGATTTTCCTGTTCAACATTTTCATCCTGATCGGCATCCGATTCGGGCGGAGCGACAAAGACCAGAACGTGGTGAACCACCGACTTGTCCGTCGGGCGAATTTCTACCGCCTGAATCCAGGTCTCCTCGCTCAATTTCATGTCAATCGTACGATGCTGGTATGGCATCTTGCCCTGAGCAGGGATCTCGATTGGAGCAGGCAGTTTGTAGACCATATCAGGCGTGCCGATCTGCCAGCCAGTGGTGGCAAATTTTCGAGGCTGTGGAGCGTCGGCAATATCACCCTCTGGCATCAATTCGGAACCAAGCCAAGCCAGCAGGTCGCGTTTATCCTGAGCCGGCATCGAACAGTCATTCGACCAGCCTGGATGATTCGCCATCGTGGATTTGGCTGCGAACCAGGGAGGCATCTGGCCGCGTTCCACTTCCTTGCGGATCATCGCTTTGTGGGCTTTCAGATCATCAAAAGTTTCCAGAGAAAATGGGGCAAGCCCGTCCGTATGATGACAATTCAGGCAGCTCTTCTGGACGATCCGCGAGATCCGGTTGTGATAAGTCACGGCCTCGATTTGAGCCAGTTTCTGACCGTGATGATCCAGAACACAGCCAGAAGGATCGGTCATCGTTGTAACGATATCCGCATTATCAAGCATCATTTTGCAAGCCGCCATGAGCCAGTCGTGACGAGGCTTCTCCAAAGCTGTACCGACACCGAACTGGTCGTCCACCGCTCCGCGATATCGCACGGTTCCCGCTTTATCAACAAGAAACACTTCGGTGGTGGATCGAGCCCCAAAAGCCTTTGCGATCGACTCATCCCGGTCGTGAATGTAAGGCTGATCGGTTGGAAAACGGGCGACGAATGTTTTGATGGACTCAGCTGAATCGGTTGCCGTCGGGTTCACCAGAACGAGCTTAAGGCCTTTTTGAACCAGCTCTTTTTCAAGTCTGGCAAGTGTTGGCCCATATTGCCGGGAGACCGGACAGGTGGTGCTGGTAAATGCGACGATCAAGCCCTGCCCGCTGCGAGCTAGTGAGCGAAGTTCGAGACCCTTTTCATTGACCGTTTTTACCGTCAATTGAGGGATCAGCCAACCGACAGAGTCGTTTTTTTGCAGAGTCTCAGGAGTAACCTGACCAGCGTTCGCCAAAAAGCTCCACCCAGCCAAATTTGCCAATAGCAAACAGATCAAGAGTCTGCTGGATATTCTGAATGATCTTTTGACAGACATGGCCCGAACCCCTCAGTTGATTTATCTGGATATGAGGTGAAGCCTCTACCCGCTCAAATCTTTGGACGCCATACGCCACTAGTATATCAAACACCAGAAGCGCGAAATTGTTTCTTGAAGGACCCGTTTTTTCTCAATCGCCATTCGGAACATTGAAAGTGGCAGGTCATCGCCCAAGGCTCAATCGACTTCAAGCACGACCTTGCCAGTCAGGCTTCGTGAACCGCCCAACGTGGCATCTTCGAGAAACTGATGGGCTGCAGCCGCTTGAGTCAACGGAAATGACTTGCCAATAATGGCCCTGAGCTGTCTGGTCGAAGCCCATCGGATGATATCATCAGCAGCCTGTCGCTGAAGTTCAGCTGAAAAGTTGAACATGGCGAAACCCAGAATCGACAGGTTTCGCGTATAAAACGAACCAAGGCTCGGGAACGTAGGGACCGCTGTCCGGCCTGCCATCACGATGAACCGTCCATTGAGTGCCAGTAGTGGCAAGGCGTTGACAAAGTCTGGCTCTCTCTGTGTTTCAAACCAGAGATTTAATCCTTCAGGGGCAAATGCTTTCAATCCTCCCAGAACGTCATCCGAGTTGTAGTTCATGACAAGATCAGCCCCAAGCTCTTTGCAAAGGGCCATTTTTTCAGGACTCCCAGCCGTTGTCGCGACCCGGGCACCTGCAGCCTTGGCAAGCTGGATCACCATCGTTCCCACACCACCTGAACCGCCAGAAACATAAACCGATTCGCCGGCCTGCAATTGGCCTCGATTAAATAATCCCAGGTGGGCAGTGATGCCTGTCAGGGCCAGTGAGGCCATTTGCGGATCAGAAATTCCTGCCGGGCTGAGATATAGCCAGTCTTCATGCACCACAGCGTTTTCGCAAGCTGTGCCCTGGCGACCTTTTAAGCCCTGATTCGACCCCCAGACTCGATCGCCCACTTTCAGGCGAGTCACCCCAGGCCCAACTTCCATCACCACGCCGGAGAGATCGCTCCCCGGAATCTGAGGAGTGTTAAGAGGCATGGCCACAGTGCCGGACCGAATATAGAGGTCAATAGGATTCAGGGCCGAGGCTCTGACCCGAACACGCACCTCACCAGCCTGAAGTGGTTGGTCAGGCAGATCACCGTATTGAATGACGGACGCAGGACCGGTCGTGTGATAATAGGCTGCTTGCATGGGATTCACCTGGTCTTTTTCAATGTGTTCGTGGAATGAGTCCGTCGCGAGATATTTTTTCAGGAGCTTTGCAGGATACCAACTTTGACGACATCGCCTTCCACCAGAACAGGATATCTTGAGACCGAAGATTTAATCCCGTCCAGGCCACAGCCACTTTCCAGGCTGAAGCGCCATCCGTGCCAGGTGCAGGTGACGATCTTTTGATCGACCAGACCATCGCACAGTGGAACACCCTTGTGTGGGCAAGCGTCGTCGATGGCAAAATATTCGCCGTCGGTCCGAAAGATGGCGATGATGCGATCGCCGATCTCGACAGGCACGCCGCGATCGTCTTCAAAATCGCTGATTTTACAGGCTGGATGGAATGTGTAGGCTTCAGAGCTCATATGGGCAGGGATTCTCGATCTTTCTTGAACATCGGGCATTGATTCCTGAGGCACTATCATACGACAATTTGGTGGATCAAGGCACGGGCAACTTTGTCTTGAAAGTGGTTTTTGTGGTCGCAGCCCTGGAAAGTCAAAGAAAACAGCCGCCATGCCGATCAAGCACACTCCGAATCCAGACACAAAACTTCTCTGTGTATTTTGCGGCAGTCAGTCCGGCTCACGCAAGATCTACAGCAATGCGGCAAACGCTGTTGGCGATGAAATTGCGCGTCAAGGGATGGGGCTTGTCTATGGTGGTGGCAAGATTGGGCTGATGGGTACCGTGGCTGACGCCGTGCTGGCCGGTGGAGGGCCTGTGGTGGGCGTGATTCCTGACGTTCTGATGACCAAAGAGCTGGCTCACGAAAATGTGACCAAGCTCGAAGTGGTCAGTTCCATGCACGAACGCAAGGCCCGAATGGCCGAACTGGCAAGCGGTTTCTTGACCCTTCCTGGTGGTATTGGGACATTCGAAGAATTTTTCGAGATTGTGACGTGGGCTGTTCTGGGTATCCACCAGAAGCCGATTGGCCTCTTGAACGTGGACGGCTATTTCGACCCGATTCTGAGACTGCTGGGCCATGCTGTCGAGGAAAAGTTTCTCCGCCCGCAACACCTCGATTTGATTCTGGTAGGTGAGGATCCAGCAGCGCTTGTCAGTCAGCTTGCATCGCACAGGCCGCCTTCGGTGGGACCGTTATGGCTGGATTTAAACCAGTCGTGACCCACATAAGATCGCACTTTCCGTTTCGTAATCCTTTCATTACGCCTTTGGTCACAAGTGATTATGCCGTATTTTTGATATAGGGATGTCCTTCGGACATAGTTATTAATAGACGTCTCCGCTGGAGCCCAAGCCGAGGGAGGGCGTCTGATTAGGAACAGGCCGAAAATAACTTCCCGTTTTTAAAATCAATGAACCGAGGTGAATGAATCTAGCCTCCGATTCGCCAAAGATAATGAACCGGGGTGTATCAATCTAGCCGCAGGGCGATAGCCCCCGGTTCGCCAAAGATAATGAACCGGGGTGTTTGAATCTAGCCGCAGGGCGATAGCCCCCGGTTCGCCAAAGATAATGAACCGGGGTGTATCAATCTAGCCGCAGGGCGCTAGCCCTCGTTGTTACGCATAAGTCAGCGTCGACTTTTTTTGGCCTCCGGGCCAAATATTTCCCAA
>CAMBZY010000330.1 GCA_945872325.1 Candidatus Kuenenia stuttgartensis
TGGATCCGCTTCGATCTTGAACAAAAAGTGTGGAGAAATCAGGATCGCCTTGAGGGCCAACTGAACGCCCGACTCAAACGATTCGCCTGACCTTCGTGCGGAGCTGAAGAGATCCATCAGCCGGCCAATTTCGTCACTTCTCGGAGGCCGCCTGT
This sequence comes from Candidatus Kuenenia stuttgartensis, assembly GCA_945872325.1. Classification (GTDB taxonomy): domain Bacteria; phylum Planctomycetota; class Planctomycetia; order Isosphaerales; family Isosphaeraceae; genus QWQI01. The sequence goes on from CAMBZY010000330.1 coordinate 156, forward strand.
AGGCCCGTTCTGCCAAGTTTGAGACGATCTTTTTCGGGCAATCCTCAGCATGCTTCCCGTCTGGATGGCAGGCAAAAGTACGCTTGTGAAAGTCCGACGGTTTTGGTTGATTCACCGTCGCTGGGCCAGCCCACTGAACGGTCTCGACCATCAGATTTCGGTCGTAACCTTTGACATCGCCTTTGGTTTCGAGATAAGCATCGTTTGTGAAGCTAATGCTCGCCTGAAATTCGCCGGGCTTGGTGATCTTCACCAGTGATTCGTAATCGCCAGCGCTGGTTCGAACAGCCGGGACATCAACGATGGTCTCCGAGAGTCCATCAAGTTTCATCTTCATCCTGGCGGGTTCGGTGCCGCCCTGATCGCCCCAGGCTCGAACTTTCAGGCGGTAATCACCGGCCAAATCGGCTTTGATTTTGAATGTGATTGTGCCTGCCGATATAAAGTATTTACCACCCTCGCCATAAGGCTTTACGGCTTCTGTGGCTTGGACTTTTTCGAGGTCGATCAGCTTGGTTGGGCCATGTGCCCTCATCTCTCCAAGAATCGCTTCGTCGGCAATTTGTTCGGCCGCATCGAAATACTTTTCCATCAGGACGGTCGAAAGAGTCAAAACGTCGCCGATGTTGTCAAAGCCATAACCTACGTCGTCGGAAGGAAAATCGTCGGTTGGCTTATACTCCACGCCGACCAGGTCTCGCACGGTGTTGCGATATTCCACCCGATTCAGGCGACGCAAAGTCACTCGACCAGGGCTTTGATCTTCCGGCTTGCACTCGATGCTGGAGAGGTAATTCTCAATCCATCCAGCGATTGTATCCGCTTCTGCTGGTTCAGGTTGAGGAGATTTTTCCGGCGGCATTTCGCCACTCGCCACATGCTCAGCGGCCCTTTGCCAAATCTTGCGATCTTTGGCCAGCGATTCTGGTGATTCGAATTTCGCCAGATTCAAGCCAGCTTTAGGCTTTTCTGAACCATGGCAACTCAAACAATATTTACCAAGAAACGGCTTGAGCTTTTCCTGGAACTCTTTGGTGGTCTGAGTCTTAGGTGCATCAATCGCGAATGCTGGATGATTACCTTCAATGAAGGTCGCAGATAACACCAGAAGTGAGGCGATCACAAGGCGAGAGTTCATGGAGAGACTCAGATCAGCGGGGCTAGTACTGGCAACACTTTTATTATCGACGCGAAGTCGAGAGAGTACAACCTGTTTAGGCGTCGAATTTCGAGGATTGAGCCCTTAAATTCATCAAATCAGTCCGAAAAGTCCTTCTGGACCACCCGTCAGAGGCCTGTTCGCAGGCTGCCTTATTCCTAGGTGCTTGTAGGCTTTAGGTGTGGCACAGCGGCCTCTTGGGGTGCGGATTATGAACTGGGACCTAAGTAAATAGGGTTCGACCTCATCGGCCAAAGTATCCACTGAGATGGCCAAGGTGGCGGCCAGAGCCTCAACTCCGGCAGGGCCTCCGTGGAAGACCTTGATCAGACCTTCGAGATAGCGTCGATCCTGCTTGTCGAGTGCCTCGCGGTCGATCTCCTGCATATCGAGCGCTTCTCGCGCAATCTCAACCGTCACAACACCATCGGCACGGGCGGTTGCAAAATCGCGGACCCATCTCAGTCTGGCATTGGCCAGCCTGGGCGTGCCTCGACTTCGATGCGCCAGTTCAATGGCCGCTTCTTGTGTGATCGTCGTTTTGAGCTTCGCCGCATTGATCGTCACAATTCGAGCCAAATCATCAATGTCATAAAATTCCAGGTGCTCGTGCATATGGAACCGGTCGCGCAAGGGGCTTGACAGCATCCCGCTCCGCGTGGTGGCACCAATGATTGTAAACTTCTTAAGTGGAAGGTTTAACGTTCGTGCGGAGATCCCCTCACCCAGCACCACATCGACCCGAAAATCTTCCATCACCGGATAGATGAACTCCTCCACAGACTTGGGCAGCCGGTGGATTTCGTCGATAAACAGGATCGACCCCTCAATGGCGTTGGTCAGAAAGGGCATGACATCGCCCTTCTTGTCCAGAGCCGGACCGCTGGTCATCGCAAGTTCCACACCAAGCTCATGATGCAGCACGGTTGCGAATGTTGTTTTGCCTAGCCCTGGAGGGCCATCGAACAGGATATGAGGCAGAGCCTCTCCACGAATCCGGCAGGCTTCAAGGGCAACCCTAAGGCGGTCGGCCACAGCCTTTTGGCCAATCATGTCCATCAAGCGGGTCGGCCTGAGACTGTCGTTGACAATCTCGTCGGGTGATGCCGGTGCGATCGACGAAAGGCCGCTGGTGATGGGGCTGTCCGGGGTGGCTGAGCCTTGGATTTTTCGTTCGCGCATCGCAATATCCTTCTTGCAGCTTGCTTTCGATCCAATTTTGAAAATTCTTGAATGCAAGCCTGGCTGGTGTCAGGTCATTTTGATCTGATGAATCTTTGTCCAATCATCATGCCGGATCAGCCTTTATTTAAAGATAGCCGATCAGGAATCATTTGACCAGATGTACAGCATTCGAATTCAAGATTTGCGGGTTTTGGGAGACTTTTTGGGAGCCGCCGGTTTCGATTCTGTCTGGTAGACAGCCGAAAGCAGTTCCGCAGCATCTGCAAACGGGCGTTCCTCTGCAAGTGCCATATCGATCATGCGGCGGGCATCCGCATCGGAATGGCCAAACGATGAAACCAGTGCCCTGAAGGCATCTTCGATCACATCGGCTGAGACCAGTCCAGGCTTTGCAGTGGACGACTTACCACCAATTCCGCCTTCCTCTGCCCCGAGCGCAAACCGGGCCACCTTACGTCTCAGTTTTGCCACAATCCGCTCGGCAAAGGCCTCGCCAATTCCGGGCAGTGTGGATAGTCCTTTGACATCCTGATCCTGAATCATGCGAGACAGATCACGCACACTCCTGGTCATAGCCCGCAAGGCTTTACGCACACCTACACCGTCGACTGAGGTAAAGATCTCAAAAAACTCGCGGTCCACCGGAGATTGAAAGCCGATCAGTCGAGGGCTCATGCGCGAGCCTCCCACACCGCCTTCGATATCAAAAATGGTGTAAAGCGTAACCTCTTCACCGACATGACCTTGAAGTCTCAGGCGAGTTTCTTCTGAAATCAAAGCCGCCAGCTGGATCGGGCCGACTGTGAGGTAAGCCTCTTCAAGGCTAAGGATTTCGAGCTTGCCGGTCAGTCGAGTGATCATGGATTCAGAATTCCTGGGCCTGGTGCAGTTGGAGTCTGGGCAGGCAAGCCGGCTGGCATGACAGATTTATCGTTCGGCGAGACGGGCGGTTTTACAGCCGATTTTGCGACCGCTGTGTCGTTGACATAACCAGCGAAGTTGTTCGTCAGATAATCATGCCAGGCGTTGGCGTCTGTTCCAGGGTCTGCGCCTGTGATCTGCTTCAATGCACGATAGGAAGCCAGCCTGATGGCAGGATCATCGTTGTTCAGATTCTCAGAAAGCGAGATCATGATTCGCGGATCCTTCGGGTTCAGATTTGCGAGGCCCTCGGCGGCAGCCACTCGACCATTATGAGTCGTATCGATAGCCATCATCCGGGCCAGGAGGACGGCATCCTCAGGCTGGCCCACTTTGCCAATCGCTCTGGCAGCCTCGGCCCGAACTTCGTCGTCCTCGTCATCAAGTGCTTTCAGGAGGGCAGTTCTGGCTTCAGGGCGTTTTAAGTCGCCCAGAGATCGGCAGATGACAGCTCTTGAGATGGGTGGTTCTTTGCCGTCAGCAAGTCGCTTGGAGAGTTCGGCAATCGACTCCAACATCTGCTCTGTATTATCGTAAGTTCTTGGTTTACCAAGTTTAACATAAGCCTGATAGCGGGCGTTCGGATCTTTGCTATCGCGAACATTGGTCAGCATGCTTCGTGCAGTGGTGCCCATGGAGCCTGCACAGCCAGCCACAATCGCCAGACTGAGCGCGACTATGGGACCAAAAAGGACTGTAGATTTGTGCTGATTATGGCTCTGGACCATGTGCCGCCATGCCTCCGAATTTCGCCTTGTTCCCTGGCTATTTTGAAGCACTTTACGACAATTCGTGATTTTGACAAGTGGAAACACGTGCGATACTGGCGATAAACGAAGCAATTTAATGGATGATTAAACAGGCGATATGTTATAGATTATTTCGGTGAGTCTCGATACTTCCTGATGAACACCTCAAACAGTATCGCTTCAGATTCTAATTGACCATCTCGATTGCAACCAAATTCCTACTCTCACTAACGGTCATAAAATGAATCCAGAGTCAGCAGCACCCATCGACTATTTGAATCCTCAATTGCCAGCAGGTCTGCGTAAGGTTGTTATGCCCGTTGTGGATGCGACAAACGCTTCGCTGGCTGGATATGGCTACCTGGTTGACGATCCAGCCAAATGTGACCTTGAGATCGTTCGATGGCCTTCTGTAGGGAAGCGGCCTGTCGATGCAGATACAGGAGATCAGGGTGGTACGAC
>CAMBZY010000331.1 GCA_945872325.1 Candidatus Kuenenia stuttgartensis
AAACTTCAGGGCGAGCAGATCCATTATAAACGTTATAGGTTGTCGAACCGCCCACATTCCAATACTTGAAGAGATCACTCCCTGATTTTTCCAAGGGACGCGAATTGAAGTAGGCCATAATTTCTTTGGCATTATTGTTATCGATATTACCATTTCGAACGCCATTAAATACACCCACAGCATAATCTGTTGTTTTATTGAACACCTGCCCCCAGACCATCGCACCCACGTCTCTGTTAGGCCCATAGTTATTAAAGAACATCGATCGTTCCGGATTAATCAGCCCGTTCACAGGCTCGGCATAAAACTCGTATGTGTATGGTGTTTTGAATCGACCAAGTTTCAACTGCAACCGATCGTCATAGTGAATATTAATAAATGCATCGAGCAGGTTGAGATTTGTAAAACCCCAGTTGGTCGCAACAAAATATTCAATAGGCTTGGTCAACCGACCATTAAATATCAGCCACTGACGCGGTATACCAAACGTACTATGCGTCGGGTTCATATTCTGGTTATTGTACTGACGAAGCTCGAATTGCGATAAGTTATGAAACTGCAACTGGTATTCGTCATCTTCAGAAGAGATCACAAACCCCGACCCAACCCCGGCATAGCCTTTTTTCAACTTGGGAGTAAACGGCATATCAGGCTTCTTGGCGGCCGTGGAAGCTGAAGAAGGTATACTCGATGCTGGCAAGCCTTGAGGTGTTTCGACAATATCATATCCAGGTACAGCATCATCAGGCAGGTTGCCAGCGGGAAGCGATGGGTTCGGAGACGGAGCCTGTGTCCCACCTGCAACACCTGCTGGCACCAAACCCTCTTCGCCCGGCGGTGGGTCAACCGCTCCCGCTGTGCCCGGAACCTGAGCCCCCACAGAGCTTACCGTCGCCGATGCCCGAGTCGTCATCATCGACTCAATCGCCTTCAATCGCTGCTCCAGAGAAACTTCACGAGCCGTTCGCTGTGCGGCCGCCTGTTCCAGCTCTCTGATCCGAGCCTCTAATTCAGCCTCTCGGGTGGACGGCTTGATCACAGAGGAACTCGGCTTCCCATTCACCACCGCCGAAGCCAGCTTGGCGATCGGCTGATCCGTTGGTAAAACTGGCAGTGATGAGACAGCAGGCTGGGCAACAGGTATGCCAGACTGACCCATCGGTGGTAAAATCTGGGCTGTGGCAAGACTTCCAAGACTCAGGCCGAAGCAAGCAATCAAGCCTCTGATTTGCAACAATCCGATAGAACGGCAGTCGCTCTGAAGTGATTTCGGCATCGGCATTCGAGTCATCGACAATGTCCTGCAGTGTGTTCCACCATATGCATTCTTTGTGTCATAGCCGAATGTCTGCTTTCGTTCACACTGATAGACACAATGGTTGTATCGACACCTCATGCGACCTGATTGAGAATTTGTAGGGGTTATAACGCCCAGCCCCGATTCGCAACTCGAAACAGACCACTAAAATCCAATACACTGATAGACTTAAGAAAGAGGTAAAATATCACCTATGAAACGTGCCATTGTCGTTGGTGCCAGTTCAGGCATCGGCAAAGCCACAGCGCTTAAACTCGCCAATTCCGGCTGGGACGTGATTGTCCATGGGTTTCGCAAGTCAGCCGAAACGCATGCCCTTGCCGAGCAGATTCAGTCCCTGGGTCGCAGAAGCCATGCCCTGATCGCCGATCTATCGCAAACCGCTCAAGTGCAGAATCTTGTCGAACAAGCGTGGTCAGTCTGGGATGGCCTGGACGCCTGGCTCCACCTCGCCGGAGCCGACATCCTCACCGGCGATGCACGCCATGCCAATTTTGACCAAAAGCTCCAAATGCTCTGGTCAGTGGATGTTCAGGCCACCATCACCGCCTGCCGCGCTGTGGGTCAGAAGATGACCACCCAAGGCCACGGCTCGATTGTCACCATGGGCTGGGATCAGGCTGAGACGGGGATGGATGGCGATTCCGGAGAGCTTTTCAGCGCCACAAAAGGGGCCGTCATGGCCTTCTCCAAAAGTCTCGCCATGAGCCTTGCCCCCAAAGTCAGAGTCAACAACGTCGCCCCCGGTTGGATCAAAACCGCTTGGGGAGACACCGCCCCCACGGCCTGGCAAGAACGGGTTCTGCGCGAAACGCCTCTGCGCTGCTGGGGACTGCCAGAAGATATCGCCGATGCCTGCCATTTTCTGGTCTCAGACGATGCCCGATTCCTCACCGGCCAGGTCTTGAGAGTCAACGGCGGTACCATCAGGTGAATCAAAAGAAATCGCATCGAAAACCGACCCTTTCTTGATCACGTGCGTATAGTTAATCAGTAGAGCACCTGGCTCGATTCAGGCATGCTTGTTCCTATGTATCGTGTTTTGGTTGCTGGAAATGTCCGGAGGCGATTGACTCGAATTGAACACGATCAGGCGAATTCGCGGATGGCTTGGCCCTTACAAACGCTGGGTGGTTCTGGCCAGTTTTCTGACCACCCTGGCCGTTGCCGTCAACATGCAAGGCCCCCTCATTGTACAAGGACTTGTCGATGATGTGGTCGCGCCCGGCCGCTGGGATAAACTCCCCTGGTTTGCCGCCGCATTCGCCGCCGTACTCACAGCGCAAGCCTTGATTGGCTATGCCAATACGCTCGTCGTTGGACATGTCGGCCAGCAACTCGTTCGCGAGCTGCGCCACCAGCTCTACGAGCGACTCCAGCAGCTCAGCCTCAGTTATTACGACAAAACTCCTACCGGCTCGATCATTTCACGCATGATGGACGACGTCGGAGCGATCCAGATATTCGTCACCGGCCAGACTTTCACCATCCTCACCGACCTCGGCACCACTCTGGCCATTTCGATCCTGCTCGTCTCACGCAACTGGCGACTGGCACTGGTTGTACTGATTTTTGTACCACTTTATGGCCTGAACTTTCGTTTCTTCATGACTCAGATCAGAGCCACAAATCAAGTGATTCGCGAGAAGATGGACATCCTCTTCGGACACCTCAAAGAGAAACTCGATGGAGTGGTGGTCGTCAAATCCCATGCTCGCGAATCGGCTGAAGTCACTGGCTTTATCGCCGAACTTGAGGACGCTCACGGCCCGCGTGTTCAGGAAGTGCGTCTGCGAACCGCTTTCGGAAACCTCTCCGCCGCCATCAGCGGTCTCGGCACCGCTTCCGTTTTCGGGGCAGGGGCCTTTGAAGTCATCCACGGCCGAATGACTCCCGGTGAAGTCATTTCCACCGCCGCTCTGGCCGGAATGCTGTTCGGGCCGATTGCTCGACTGGCTGACCTCGCGTACGTCTTCGAGCAAGCCAGCGCATCGGTCGATCGGCTCGGCGAAATACTCGATCTCACTCCCGAAGTGGCTGAGCCTCTAAAACCTTGCCACCTGGATCATATCCAAGGCCAAGTCGAGTTCGATCACGTCAGCTTTGCATACGGTTCCGGCCCTCAGGTATTAAACGAGTTCGACCTACGAATTCCGCCTGGCCAGAAAGTCGCCCTTGTCGGCCCGACCGGGTGTGGTAAAACCACGATCGTCAGCCTTCTCCTTCGATTTTATGACGTCATTGAAGGTGAAATCAGGCTCGATGGAGTCCCCATCAAAGAGCTTTCATCCACCAGTATCCGCAGCCGGATTGGAATCGTCCCTCAAGAGCCGATCGTTTTTCGCGGCACAATCTCCGAAAACATTCGCTACGGCCGCCCTGAAGCCACTCAGGAAGAAGTCGAATCTGCCGCGAAAGCCGCACTCGTCCACGACTTCACGATGGAGCTTGAAGAAGGCTATGAAACCGTGGTCGGCGAAGGTGGCCACAAGCTCAGCCAGGGTCAGCGCCAGCGACTGGCAATCGCCCGTGCCCTGTGCATGAACCCATCTCTGGTGATTCTCGACGAAGCCACCAGCTCGCTCGATACACCAAGCGAAGCCCTGATCCAGAAAGCACTTAAAAACCTCCTCACAGGCCGCACCTCGATCATCATCGCCCACCGACTTTCCACCGTGGTGGACTGCGACCAGATCGTCGTCATGGAACAAGGCCAAATCCTCCAGAAGGGCTCGCATAAAGAGCTGATCGCCGACCCCTCAGGCAGGTATTTTCAGCTTTGCCAAAAGCAGTTTGGGATTCGTGAGACCACAAATTCCATCGACACTGCCATGGCCCAGCCTGCTCCGATCACAGACATTCACGCCCTGAACACCGAAAGCCAGTGGCTTGCCGCTTCGCGGAGGCTTTCATGAGCAGATTCAAAGCCGACAAATACGCATCTTCCGATAAATCCAAGTTGCCTGAAGAACGCCAGAAGCCAACCAGCCTCAGAAAGCCTCTGGCTCGTCTCCACCAGGAATTTCTCAGGCCCTACAGACTCAGCTTCGCAGTCTGTCTCATGGGCCTGCTCGTTCAATCCCTGCTCGTTCTGCCTGTGCCGATCCTTCAAGGCCGCATTCTGGACATGCTCCTGCCGTTCGCTGAAGCCGCCAAAGCTGGCAAACCAGCACTCGCTGTCAGCTCACAAGTCATGTTCGGTATCGCCACAGGCCTGGCCGGCATCGTGACATGCCAACTTCTCCGCACCAGCCTCTCGTGGGCCGTTTCGAACACCACGGGCCGGATCAGTCAGGAAGTGGTCGTCGAACT
>CAMBZY010000332.1 GCA_945872325.1 Candidatus Kuenenia stuttgartensis
TAAGCCAATCGTAGCCAAGCAAAACTTGGCTGTTATCTAGCCGGTCTTGACGCTAGCCCCGGTTATTTGTTTTCCGCGAACCGGGGGCTAGGTTCAAACCAAGAAACCGATGCCTAGCGCCTCTTACCTAGCCGGTCTTGGCGCTAGCCCCGGTTAATTCTCTTCCGCGAACCGGGGGCTAGCGCCCGGCGGCTAGGTTCAAACCAAGAATCCTAAGGCTAGCGCCGCTTACCTAGCCGGTCTTGGCGCTAGCCCCGGTTAATTGGTTTTAAAAGCCAGATCTTCAATTCATTCAATGCACTTCAACAGGTCGGCCTTCGAGTACGGACTGAACCTCAGCCTTGCTCAGCTTCAGGGCCAATTGAGCTAAATCGCCGTCAAGCATTGGGTTGTGGGTACCGCCTGAGACATTGTTCACAGCCACACCGATCTCGCTTTCAAAGGCGTCGCCAGCCGAAAGGGTCGGGGTTTCCACCCGACCGTCGGCCAGAATGACCGTCAGGGGATATGCGACATGGTCACGGCCAAGATTGGCGTATTCGAACTTGATCGTGGCTTTTTCGAAGAAAATCTCATATCCGTGGGCGAAGGGGCGCCCGCTTTGACTGATCGCGCCGGACGTACAACTCACAACTGGCGAGCCGGGTGCATCGTATTCGTAGTTGGTCTGGAGGTGTACGACAATCCCCTGATCCACCACACCACGCGACGAAACGCGTTCAGGCTTGCCAAATAGCCAGCCAATAAAGTGCGTGTCGTGAATGTGCAGGTCGATAGCCGGACCACCGCTTTTCTCGGCGTCGGCAATACCTGCGGACCAATCAGGCTTGCTGATCACCCGATAGAAATTGGCGGCCAGAACCTTGCCATATTGGCCGCTCTGAATCGCCTCGGCAGCAAACGCAAACTCAGGGAAGAACGGCAAGACGTGTGCCACCATGAGCTTGCGCCCAGTGCGACGGGCAGTAGCCACCATAGCCTCGGCATCTTCAAGGCTCAGGGCGATCGGCTTTTCCACCAGAACATCCTTGCCTGCTTCAAGGGCAGCGATCGCAAGTCTGGCGTGGTCGGCATTCGGCACGCAGAGGTCCACAAGATTCACTTTGGGATCCGCCAAAAGCTCTTCAAAGGTCTCGTAAGCCGCTACGCCGGAAAGGTCCATCTGGGTCCCGCGTGGGCCGAAGTTGCCCTGAATCGATGTCCAGTCGCCGGCCCTCTTTTTCGGGTCGCGCGTACTGATGGCCACCACCTTCGCCCCCGCCACACGGCCGGTTGCCAGATAATGGGTCATGCCCATAAAGCCGATGCCTACAATGCCTATGCCGATCATTGCTGTATATCCCTTGTATTTGTATGGAGTTGCGGATTCTCATGAATCTCATGCATTGCCAGTCCCAGCACCTGCCCTGCATCATCGACTGCGTGTTGCCAAAGCCTTCGACATTCGGATTCAGGTGCTTCACATACTCATAATCTACTATGTAAGATCAAAGCATTACAGGTTTGGCAAAAAATAAGTTCCCGAACAAGAGAATTTCTATTCCGTTTAAGCCCTTTTCCCCTGTTCAATTCTTAGGAATTTACACTATGGCTTTCCACAGATCTTTTAAGCCTACGACTCCATCACCGAAATGTCGATTTGAATATATCCTCATCGCCGATCGAATCTCGAAGCTGGATGATCGCAATCAATGGCCAATCGCAGATGCGTTTACAACGCCGATGACTGTGGTAGTTGTCTAAAATCTTATTTTGAGAACCACAAAAGATTCACAGCCAGTTCCTAAATCAGCCGCTTCCGCTTGACTCGCAAGCCATCTCATTGTTTAATTTAGTGTACCCCCAGCCACAAAATCCGGTCCAACAGCCACTCGTCTTCGCAATCGATCCATTTCCAAATCCCATATGCACTCGCATAGAGAATCTATAAAAGGCAAATCGCCGATGTTGAAATTGAACCGCCATCGCACTGGCATTTTCGAAATGGTAATTCATTGTATCTTGATCACTTGTTTTGCATTCACTTTAAAAGCTCAGGACGAGAAGCCTAAAGTCCCTGACCCTGCTCGTGAACGATTGCTCATGAGCCAGTTTGAAAAAAGCCCTGATTTAAAAGTCAGCCTGATTGCCGATTCCACAAAGATCAGCCACCCGATTGCATTTTCCATCGACGATTTTGGTCGTATCTTTGTGGCTGAATCGTTTCGATATATCGACCAGAAAGGCGGTTGGTCTGATATCCGCTATCGGTTGCCATGGATGGATGAGGATCTGGCAAGCCGATCCATCGCGGATCGCAAGAAACTCTACGAATCGCGTCTGGGCGATGAACTGCCTGCCTGGAAAGTGGCTTCGGAGCGTGTTCGGCTTCTGGAAGATCCTGATAAAAATGGTGCCTTTCAAAAATCATCCGTATTCGCAGACGGTTTCAATGGCCTCCTGGATGGCACTCTGGCAGGCATTCTGGCAACTCGCGACCAGATTTATTTGACAAATATCCCAAGCCTCTGGGTTCTGGATGGTGCAAACACACAGAAAACGACCGCTCGAAAAGCCCTTCAAACAGGCTATGGAGTGCGTCTGGGATATCTCGGCCACGACCTTCATGGACTCTGCTGGGGCCCCGACGGGCGATTGTATTTCAGTATGGGCGACCGTGGCTCGCGCATTGAAAAAGACGGCAAAGTCCTGATCGAACTGCCGGATACGGGCGGTGTTTTTCGATGCGAAGCCGATGGTTCAAATTTGGAGCTTTTTGCCAAAGGTTTAAGAAACCCTCAGGAATTGACATTCGACGCCTTTGGAAATCTCTGGACTTGCGATAATAATGCCGACAGAGGCGATAAAGCACGCTGGGTGTGGGTTCTGCCAGGTGGAGATAGTGGCTGGCGGATCGGCTATCAGCATTTAAATAAACCGGTTGCACTTGGGCCCTGGACATCAGAAAAAACCTGGTTTCCTGCCCATCCCGAACAATCAGGCCACATTGTTCCACCCGTGGCCAATCTGGCCCAAGGTCCTTCAGGAGTAGCCGCACACCCTGGCACGGGCGTTCCAGTAAGTTATACAGGCCAATTTCTAGTCTGCGATTATCTTGGAGAAGGTGGCGGAATTCATTCCGTCAATGTCAATCGCAAAGGGGCTGGCTATGAAATGCAAGCGCCTGGCAAGTTGCTCTGGAAATCGGGCGCAAACGACGTCGATTTTGCCCCTGACGGCTCGGTTGTATTCAGCACCTGGACAGGTGGAATTTCTCTCGACAGCGGAGGCGGGCTATACAGCTTGAAATCGCCTGGACTGAGTACAGATCCGCTAGCCCGTAGCACATCCGAGATTTTAAAACTCGAACCATCAAAGATGGAATTGCAAGTACTGGGGCAATGGTTAAATCACCCGGATATGCGTGTGCGGCGTCAGGCTCAGTTTGAGCTTGTCAAACGCGGCAAAGTATCAACGCCGATTTTCCTCGATTGTATTAAGACGAGTCCAAGCCAGTTGGCCCGAACAAGTTCACTTTGGGGGCTGGCTCAGTTGCAGCGATTAAAGAAAATCGCTCTGCCTGACGACTGGAAAAACTGGTCAAATGACACCGACCCTGAATTCCGCGCCACTTTAGCCAGAATCCTCGGTGAAACCAGCCCTGTAGGCGCTGACAAACCTCTGATTGCATTCCTTGCGGATCCAGATCAAAGGGTCAGACTTTGGGCATGCCTGGCGCTTGGGCAGTTGAAATCGGTGAATGCGATTCAACCGATTGCGAAATTATCGATTGAAAACAACGATCAAGACCCCTGGCTGAGGCATGGTCTGGCTGTGGCCTTGTCAGGCAGTGTGGAAGGTGATCAGTGGAAATCATTGATATTAAATGATTCCGATGCTCTGAGACGCACAACATTGCTGGCCATGAGTCGCAAAGCCATGCCTGAAGTGGCCCTGTTTCTGAACGACAAAAACCCTTTGATTGTGGCGGATGCGGCGAGGGCGATCTATGACGGGCGTATTGCAACTGCCCAGAAAGTTCTCTCAGATTACGATATTAAGACCGTTTTAAATTCAGGATGGACAGACTTGGTCCGGGAGGCTGTCGCCAGGCGCTGGATGCATGCGAATTTGCGAGAAGGGCGAAGGGAAAACGCCAAGCGATTGATTGCATTTGCAAATCATAGAGCATATGCCGAATATCTTCGAGTGGAAGCTCTGGAGACATTGACCCAATGGGATAAACCATCGAAATTTGATGGCGTTCAAGGCCTGTTCTATGAAATCTCGGGAACCGGCCGGGATTCAGGTGCAGCGGTTCAGGAATTGGAGGTATTTGCTGGAGAGTTTCTGGCAGGCGATCAGGCTGAATTGATACAATCTGCCATTCTCGGATTTATGGAAAAGCACCCCAATGGTAAGTATCACGAGCAATTGAAACGGATCCTTACGGAAGCCAGTCGTCCAGTCAAAATTCAGGCCAAGGCTTTGGAGCTATTGGTGAAAGGGCATGACAAGGATTCGCCTGCGATTGTCAAAAGTGCATTAAAAAGCCCGCTGGAAGAGCTGAAACTGGTTGCGATTGGTTCGATTACGAGTTTAAATCCGAACGACCGGGCACC
>CAMBZY010000333.1 GCA_945872325.1 Candidatus Kuenenia stuttgartensis
TCCGTAACGGTTGTGGTCTCTGCCGGTTCCAACTTTTGACGCCTCACTTTGGGCAAACGGAGTCCGGCCGAATTCTGTGGTAAACAAGACCACGGTATCATCAAGCAGGCCGCGTCTTTGACAGTCGTGTAATAGAGCTGCAATCGGCTTGTCAATTTTCACAGCTTCCGCGGAATGATTTTCCATGACGTTTTCGTGAGCGTCCCAACTGGTGCGGGGGGCACCTGCAATGGGGCCTCCGGAAAAGAGCTGAATGTAGTGTACTCCACGCTCAGCAAGCCTTCGAGCAAGCAGACAGCGGCGGCCAAACTCGGCGCATTTCGGGTCGTTCAAGCCGTAAAGTTCTTTTGTTTCATCGGTTTCGCCTGCAATGTCGCCCACATCGGGTACGGAAAGTTGCATTTTGGCGGCCGTGGCATAGCTTCGCATTCTGGCTTGCAGGATCGGCTCGTCTTCATGGGTGGAAGCGTGCTTGAGATTGATTTTTTCGATGAACTGCCTGACATCATTGTCAGCCATTCGACCTTGTTTATCTGGAGAGAAGAGATCTTTGACCGGTTCTGAGGTGCCTTGAAATACGACTCCCTGATGCTCGGCTGGAAGGAACCCTGAGGACCAGTTGGAGGCCCCACCGTTTGGTCCGCCGCGAGGGTCGGGCAACACGACGAATGTCGGCAATTCGTCCGTTTCGTTACCAAGGCCAAATGAAAACCAGCTACCGATCGCTGGAAAGCCATTGAATTGAAATCCACTGTTGGCAAAAAACAGCGCAGGTGTGTGATTTGCAGATTCCGTAAACATCGAGTTTACGACCGTTAGAAGATCCGCTTGCTGGGCAATATGGGGGAACAATTCGCTGACATGAAGACCACTTTGACCACGCCTCTCGAATTTCCAGTCAGGGCGACGGAATTGCCCTACCTGCCCAAAGAAGATATCAGGCTTTTCCTTGGTGATCAGATTCTGGCCATGTCGCTTGATCAGTTCAGGCTTGTAATCAAATGAGTCAAGATGGCTCATCCCGCCCACCAGCGAAATGTGGATCGCCCGTTTTGCTTTGGGAATTAGGCTGGTTTGGTGGTTTGCAATCTGGCTTGCCGTATCATTTGCAAGCCCGTCGCCACGCCATAAATCCAGAAGGGCGGTTGCGGCCAGACCCTGCATTCCCCAGTGGGTGAGCCATTCGCGTCGATTCCAGTGGTCCATTCTTATTTCCTTGTCGTGTTGCATTATGGAATGACGGTGAATTCATTGGAGTTGAATAAGCCCAGGCAAACGGCCCATAGGCCATGTGCCGATTCAAGAGCGAGGGACGCCTTGAATTCCTCGGTGTCAGGATCGCGCTGAAGGGCGAGATTCCAGCACCTTTTGATTGCATTTGATCTGTCACCAGCCGATTCGGTATGAATGCGATCGGCCATGGCATGTGCCAGGCGGACTGGAAACTGGCCGTGCAGGAGGCTTAAGGCTTGCAAAGGGGTCGTGGTGACGCTTCGTCGAGGGCTTGTCGTGGCTGGATCTGGACAATCGAAATTATCGAGAAGCGTGCTGCGACCACCTCGAGGGCTGAACCGATAGACGGTTCGCCTCTGAAATTCCGGGCCAGCAGGGTCGATCGGCTCAAAATATGTGGTTCCATTATTATTGTCAATAATATCGACATCAATAAAACCTCGACCACCCATCTTAAGTTGCAATTGACCACTGATGAAGAGCAGAGAATCCCTGACGGTCTCGCCTTCAAGGCGTGTGGGATTGTGCCGCCAGACCATCCGATTCTGAGCATCTTTGGAAATATTGGAAGGAGATTTAATCGACGATCGTTTGTAAGCATTCGAGTTGACAATCAATCGGTGAATCGCTTTCAGGCGGTTTTCATTGAGTTGCAATTGCGAGGCCAGGAAATCAAGCAATTCTGGATGGCTTGGTAATCCACCATTAAATCCGAAGTCGTTCGGGGTCTCCACAAGCCCTGTTCCGAAATGATAATGCCAGAGTCGGTTCACAATCACGCGCGATGAGAGTGGATTCGATGGTGAGGTCAGCCATTCTGCCAACTGTGAGCGACGCTGGTGGTCGGTTGATTCTTCGCTTAAGCCCCATTTGTCACCCGATCCCACCGATTTCAATCCGGCCGGAGGTACAATTGGACCAAATTGAGTCACATCCCCACGTAAATGCACTTTCATTGGACCTGGCTTAGAGTTCGGTAAAACCGTGTAAATCTTTTCAGAAACTTCGTTCATCGCTTCAAGACGTTGCTTTTGCAGGGCTAAAAGATTCTTCTTGAGATCATTTCTGTACTGAATTTGCTCAGGATTGAGAATTTTCGCAAAGTCTGAGTCGGAAATAAAACCTTGCTCTCGCGATGCCGATTTCATGATCTCGTCAGGGCTTAGGGCTTTGTCATAGATCGATGCCCGCAGGATTTTCCCTTTGAAATGCTTGTTTGCACCTGCTGGAGAATGCCTGAGGCCAATGATGATGTGGGTGTCTTGATCCGCAAATTTGACTTTTGCAGTTTTATAAGGAGTTCCGTAAGGCATCCCATTGCGATAACAGGTGACATTTCCGGAGTTGTCGTAAGTGATTGCAATGTGAACTGCATGGCTTGCCAAATTCTGCTCTGCAGGCCCCTGGAACGACTTCGTCCGCGAAAAGCCTTCCGATCCAGCCATCCATTTGTTTGGCTCATTCTCGGCAAATACAATCGAGTCAAACATCGAGCCGCTGACGGTCTCAAGGCTAATCAATCCACCTCCACGCTGATTGAGATCGTTGGAAGTCGCCCAAACTTCAATTGTTTTTTCGGCAAATTTACTTTTGAATGTTTTTGACCGGAAGTATCCGGTTTTACCATCCAGAACCAATGCTCCTGACTCGAGATGGGCGTTTCCAACAAGTTCGCCATGCAATTCCCCGATGGAGTCCCTTAATCCATCGTCAAATTTCCACATGGAAAATGGCTTCGGTAACGAATTCGATTCATCTGGGACTGCCGTTTTGGGCTTGATCTGAAGCCTTACGGAGTTTTCAAGGGATGATAATTCGGCATAGCCCAATTGAATCTGTTGATCAAGCGACTTGATTTTCAATTCGTTCTGTGATTTTGCGAACGCCTTTTCACCATGCTGGACCCCATCCATCGCCGATATCACGCTATAATATTCGCGACTCGTAATGGGGTCGAATTTGTGGTCGTGACAGCGGGCGCACTGAATGGTGATTCCAAGAAATGTCTGGCCAAGCACACCGGCATTTTCTTCAAGTTCGTCCTGTCGAGCCAGTAGACGCATCCGTTCACTGCCTCCGACAACCGTGTTATGCACTCCAGCCACCAGAAATCCTGATGCAGCAGAACCGGTCGGTCCAGGCTCGATCAGATCACCGGCGATTTGCATTTTGACAAATCGGTCATAGGGGATGTCGGAATTGATGGACTGAATGACCCAGTCACGAAATGGCCAGATTTTGAAGTTGGGTTGATTGCGTTCAAAGCCCAGACTTTCGCCATATCGAACAACGTCAAGCCAGTGGCGTGCCCAGCGTTCACCAAACCGAGGGCTTGCGAGAAGTTGATCGACGATTTTGCGATATCTCTTTTCAGATGGATCTGCCACGAATTCTGCCACGATTTCAGGTGTGGGTGGCAATCCAGTCAAATCATAATGCAATCGACGGATCAGGTCGTGTGGAGCCGCAATCGGGTTTGCCGTTAGCCCTGATTTCTGTAAGCCCTGATTGATGTAAAAATCGACTGGATTCTGCCCTGACGGGATTTTTACGGGTTTTACATCAATCGGTTTGAATGCCCACCAGTCGAATCCGGCACGAGAATTGGTTGTAAACTGAAATGGGTTCAACGAACCTGACGGCCAATTTGCACCTGATTTCAACCATGTTTCCAGTAATTGTTTTTCTGAGGCAGTGAGAGGTTTTTTGGGCGGCATTTCATTATCAGCAACTCTCTGCCATAATAAGGTTTCATCCAATTTGTTTTTAACAAGTGCCGGGCCATTTTTACCACCCTTGAGCGCAGACTTTTCATTGCTTAGATCAAGGCCGCCTTTGAGATTATCTCCTGAGTGACATTCCAGGCATCTGGATGAGAGCAAAGGCGCAATATTCTTCTCGAAAAACGACCGTTCCGATTCCGCATGTAAATTATTTACGGAACAGAGCCAAAGCATCGTTCCAGCGAAAAG
Organism: Candidatus Kuenenia stuttgartensis; assembly: GCA_945872325.1. Lineage (GTDB taxonomy): Bacteria > Planctomycetota > Planctomycetia > Isosphaerales > Isosphaeraceae > QWQI01. Next base: position 4,206 of record CAMBZY010000333.1, read on the forward strand.
GATGCGCAAATGGGATTGGCGTTGCTTCATGGCTTTGATTCTGGATTGTAGGCTGAGCGGGTAGGAACAGGGCCGACAAGAGTTGGAAGGGAGGAGGGGATTGATCGACAAATCCACTCTACGATCTTGGGCCATCTCAAATTGTACAGGCTCAACGATCGGTTCGCAAGCAAGATCCGTTTTTTTAAGAAATGACTGGAAAGCCACTTGATAGAATTGGTTAGAGACTGTTACCCAGTCTTCCAAATCACGGGTTCAAGAATGTTTCACTTGGATACCTTGAGACGGGTGGAAGTGGCTGATCGAACTTAAAATGCGTAGGCGAAGCCCCAGTTATATGTAAAAGCTGGGCCAGCGTATTTTTCGACACCGACATTATAATTGCCCCAGGTGC
>CAMBZY010000334.1 GCA_945872325.1 Candidatus Kuenenia stuttgartensis
AGAGCGCTGGGAGTCGCAATCCGGCAAGCGGTCCAAATCACGTTCAGCCGCTTGTTGGCCGACGATTTCGGTGTTGAGAACGCCTCGGAAAGGCTCGGCACAGCCGCTTCACCCGCAGCCGCCAGCCGGTCAATCGCCCGGTCCCGCACGGCAAATCGAGCATCATCAAGCCGCTCAACCAGCGTTTGCAAATCCACTTGATCCCAGGCCAATTTCACGCCCCTTGGATCAACCACCGGCGTGGCACCTGTCCTTCGAACCCGATAAACCACTCCAAGTACATCTGCCTTGGCGATATAGGACGATGGGCAGCAGAGCCTGTACCAGCCACCAGTATCGACCACGATCATGCTCCCGTCGGCGTCCGTAAAAACGTCCGTAGGGTGAAAATCGGTATCGTCGCACACCAGAAAGTCGCTATCCTTGCTCGAAATGGCCGAGCCTGTGGTCGTCAGTTCATGACGCACAATCTTCCGTAAGTTGAACGTACTGCTAAAGATATTGTTTTTATAACCTGGCCCGAAAGCGTCCGATTCATAGTCGGTCAAGCCGCTCGAGGCCGCTGGCCCAAGGTGCGATAAAACGGGCATCAAATCGGGGCCGGTCCAAACATGCTGCGGCTCCTGCGTTTTCCCATTGGTTTTGCCATAAATCCCGCCATAAATCGCATGGATCAAACCGTCCCGCTGGCCAAGCGATGGCTGAGTCAAAAAGGTGGTCGTAAAAATCCGCTCTCCACCACGTGTGAAAATCATATCCACCGGGTTGTCCATCCCGCCCGTCATCACAGGCTCCAGCTCGCGACCGTCTTCCGTCATTCGGAAGAAGTGGGCTGCACTCGACTTCCACTCTTTTCCATGAATCTTGTGGGTCTGCTCGGCAAAGGCTCCCTTGGCCCAATAAATCCGCCCGTCACGGCCCAGATAAGGCCCGTGCAGATCGTTCGCACAGCCTGTTAAAGTCTTGGCCTGAAACCACTCCACACGCTCATCAGCCACCCCGTCGTTATTCGTATCGGTCAACTTCCAAATCGACGGCGGAGCCGAGACATACAGCGATCCGCGATGCCATAAAGTCCCTTCCGGAAACATCATCTTGTCGGCAAAAACCACCGATTTATCGAAAACACCGTCGCCATTGGTATCCTCCAGCCTCACAATCCGGTGCGGCTTCTGCTCCAGCTGAATCTCGACTTTATCGTTCGACCCGGAACTGTCTGACAGATACAAACGCCCCTGCTCATCAAACGAACCATTGATAGGCCGATCGACCAACGGCGAATTTGCGACTTTTTCGATCGTAAATCCATCAGGCAGAGTAAACGTGCGATTGTCGAGCTTGATCTCCACCGCATTCAAGCCAGAAATGCTCGAAAAAACTCCAAAAACCAGTGCCACAAATCGGTGGTTACGGTGATGTCCAAACATGTTTCAGAAGTGCTCCGAATGGCAGAGGGCTGGAAATCTGTTTCGCGAGATGAGGCGCAGAGAACTTGCGGAAGGTGTTTCTGAAATCGATCATAACCGATCGGTGGCCACTTTTCATCCACCCGCCGCTTGGCTATTCTTCATAAGATCATCTCCAGCAAGATCAAGCAAACCATCCCATCTTTAAAAAAAGGCAAGCACTCCATGAGTTGCAACGCGACAAATCAGAACCTGATCACACGCAGATCTGTCCTCACAGGATTGGCCAGTGCCGCCACATTCAGCCAGATCGCCATCGGGCAGGCTCCAAAAACACCAAAACGTCTGCTTTATGTCGCCACGCCTGGAATTCGCAATTACCTTGAATATGGAGGCCACGGGCTGGTCGTTCTCGATATCGACAACGGCCATAAATTCATCAAACGCATTCCCCTCGCCGGTTTAAATCCCGATGGCAAGCCCGATAATATCAAAGGCGTGTGCGCCAATGCCCGCCTCGGCCGAATTTTTGTAAGCACCACCCAAACATTGCAATCGATTGATCTGCTGACTGAAAAAGTCATCTGGGAACGGACCTATACAGGTGGATGCGACCGCATGTCGATGGACCCCAACGGGCGTTACATTTATTTGCCTTCTTTTGAAAAAGATCACTGGCACGTTGTCGAACCGATCACTGGCGATGTCCTGGCGAAAATCGTTCCCAAATCTGGTGCCCATAATACAATCGTTGGGCTTGATGGTAAAAAAGCCTATCTGGCAGGCTTGAAATCGCCCTACCTGACGGTCTGCGATGCCGTTCGTCATGGCTCAGTTGCAACAGTCGGACCGTTTTCAGCCGCAATTCGACCATTTACCGTGAATGGAATACAATCACGCGTTTATGTCAATATAAATGGCTTGCTGGGCTTTGAAATCGGTGATATTAACTCTGGCAAGAAATTGCACAGAATTGAAGTGCCTGGATTCAAGCAGGGTACCGTCAAACGACACGGCTGTCCAAGCCACGGGATCGGTCTCACGCCTGATGAAACCGAGGTCTGGGTGGTCGACGCTTTCAACCAGAAATTGCATATCTTTGATAATACCGTGGAAGTGCCGAAATATAAGGAGTCAATCTCGGTGCGCGACGAGCCTGGCTGGATCACATTCAGCGTCAAGGGAGACCTGGCCTATCCCTCGACTGGCGATGTATTTGATGTTAAATCCAAAAACCGTGTGACTCAACTGGCCGACGAAAACGGCAAGATTTTAATGAGCGAGAAAATGGTCGAAATCCACGTCGACGAGGCCGGCAAACCGGTGGCCAATGGCGATCAGTTTGGTCTCGGCCGCGTCCGGGTTTAATCATGTTTTGGACAATCACTTCAAACGGATTTACCCTTGAGAATCAGGACATGCTCCGCCTTGCCTGCAATCAGGGGTGTCCGTCCGTGGTGGACCCAGTCATGAAGCAAATCCAGATAATGGGTCGACATCGGGTGCCCGCTCTGACCGCCTGGCAGTTGCATGATTCCATTGGATTCACGCCCTGGAAAAACCGCCATCCGCTGACTTGCCCCAAATTCAGGCGACTGAATTTTCGGCATGTCTGTAATTGCGCCTGACGAATAAATCGGAGCGGCTGAGAGCCACGGCCTCAGCACTTTCATCTTCAATGCAAATGGGTGTGATAATCGCAACGTATTCACCTGCCCCCAGGTCGGCCAGCCTGTTTGGAGGGCATGTTCGGCGGTATCATCCACAGCCTTGAGAATCAATTCCTGCCAGGTTTGATATTTCGGCGATAGCAAATGCAACGGTCGCTCCCTGAGTATCGCCCAGACCGGTGTTTCCAGGCCGATGTGTCTTAATGCAAATTTCGGCTTCGTATAACTCGCCTGCGCTTCAGCGCGGCGGATCGGGGCTGTCAATGGGCCCAGGACTTCGCGGACAATTCGTAGCCGGCACTCGTTTAAAAGTGCATATCCAATCGACTCGCTATCTGCCCGCCCTGACCATTTTAAAATGTGATTTCGAAATGTCGCCCTTTGGCTGATCTGCAATGCCACTTGGTCGGTCAATTCCGATGCAATCAAATCTCTCCAATCCTGCATTAATAATGCTGTATCGTTCATTTGAATCGCCAGCATCGCGTCTTCATCGGGATTTTCCGTCGCCTTTAATAAATCCCGAATCCGCGAGGCTCGCACGCCTCGATCAAACCGGCCTCTGCCGATCTTTTGAAGCATCTCACCATCCACCATCCGATGGTTGGCCGACCAGATCAAACCCTCAGGCGGATCGACCACCCGCGGACTTTCGGCGGCACTTAAATAACCATCCCAACCCGAGTTTAAATCAGAAGCCTCCATCGGCCGGCGTTCATCGACAATTCCCCCACCCACCCTGCGAGGAATTCGCCCCATGATGGTCCAGCCAATATGACCATCCGCATCGCCCACCATAAAATTCACATGCGGCACGCCACATTCAGGCGCAAGTTCCATCGCCTCCTGAACAGACTTGCAATGAGCAATATGGGCTATCTTCAGATTGACACCGTCAAACTCCTGTGCCACCCATCGCCAGACTCGTGGACGGCCCTCTAAATCCTGATCCACCACAGGGCCCCAGATGGTCCAATCCATCGTGATGTTCACATCCGAACCACCTCGCACGTGGATGGTTTCCACATACGATTGCATTTCTTCATAGCCTGACGGGGTGCGATATCTGCGAGGATTTTTTGGATCCGTTTCGAGAGTCAGCAAGTCGCCCCAATCGCCTTGTGCGCTGGTTAATCCCCACGCAATATGACCATTCGAACCCGCCACCACCGGGGGCCCGCCTGGCAATGTGACTCCATGCACCTCATGCGTTTCACCGGTCGTTTTATCGTTCGTGATTAATGAAACTTTGTACCAGCTTGTGGGCAGGGCAAGCCCCAAATGCATATCATTTGCAACCAGAGCAGGGCCATTTTTCAACCCCTTCTGCCGATTGCCAGAAACGAGCCAGCCATTGGAGCCCAGAACCTTGGTTTCAAGCCTTGTCCACGACTCGGGAGCTTCCAGATCTGGCGTGATCTCCAGATTTCTTAAATTGACGGAATCTGACGATGGAACTGGAGGTTCGGGAAATGCATCGCCCACAATCGGAGCGTCCCATTGACT
>CAMBZY010000335.1 GCA_945872325.1 Candidatus Kuenenia stuttgartensis
TATCTGTGTGATTCCGTGTTCATCCGTGGCGAAATCTTCTAATAGAAAAAGATCAATCAAATCGCCAGAGGTCGCCCAAGGCTTGTTTTTGCTTCAATTTCAGGTCGTTCAGGCATGATTCGCCGATGTCGAGCATTTGGTTGAGTGCAGAGCGGTCGAAGCTGTTCTTTTCCCCGGTGCCCTGAACTTCCACAAAGCCATTGCGTCCAAGTCGGACCAAATTGAAATCAACTTCGGCACGAACATCTTCGCTGTAATCCAAGTCGGCCAAAGCGATTCCGTCTACGACTCCCACGCTGATCGCCGCGATGCTGTCGGTCATGATTTTATCGATCGCCTCAGCCCCAAACTGGGCGGCCACGGCATCGATCACGGCAATAAATGCACCCGTAATGGCCGCCGTTCGGGTCCCTCCGTCGGCTTCGATCACGTCGGTATCAACCTGAAGTGTCATGGGGCCGAACTTGGTCAGGTCCACGACCGCTCTCAGACTTCGCCCAATCAGACGCTGAATTTCGGTGGAACGGCCGTCGGAACCGCGACTCTTACGATTTTTGGGCGTGCTCCCAGGCATCATGGCATATTCAGCCGTCAGCCAGCCGGAGCCTTTGCCTTCGAGGAACGGGGGAACGGAGTCGGCGAATCTGGCGGTTGTCAGGACACGCGTTCTACCAAACTTGATCTGGCAGCTTCCAGGACATGTCCAAAGGCAGTTGCGTTCGATCACAACAGGACGCATCTCAGAAGCAATTCTGCCGTCATTTCGAGCCATTTTACGCCAGTCTTTCTGATAGATGCTAATGTGTTTCTAAATCGGATTCGCTGAAATCATCTGTTTCAGATATTCTTCCAGCCCGTGATCAGCCAGACGATCAATGCCTTTTGGAAGTGCATTCGATTTGCAGCCTGAGGGATGATCCGGCTGGCAGGGCCGTCCAGCACCTCTTCGGTGATTTCTTCACCTCTGTGAGCTGGCAGGCAGTGCAGAATGATGGCGTCTTTATGAGCTTTTGAGACAAGTTGGCGATTGATCTGGAAATCGGCAAAAGCAGCCAGTCTGGCCTGAGTCTCAGCCTCTTGCCCCATGCTGGTCCAGACATCCGTATAAATCACGTCGGCATCGGTCGCCGCTTCGAGTGGATGGCTGGATTGAGCAGGTGCATGGCCGAAGGTTTTGGTGAACTGGTTCACGAAATCGGCTGGAAATTTGTAGAGCGAAGGGGCCGTCAGCATGAAGTCCATATCGGCATATTCACAGGCCACAGCGAGAGATCGGGCGACGTTGTTGCCGTCTCCGACAAAAACGACTCTCGGACGCTTCACGTCGGGCAATTCCTCGCGAATCGTGAGCACATCGGCCATGGCCTGGCAGGGGTGAGCATCTTCGCTGAGTGCATTGATAATCGGAATGGTGGCGTGTTTGGCCAGCTCTTCCACTTTGCTGTGGGCATGCGTCCGGATGGCGAGGGCGTCAACATATTGACTGATCACTCGGGCAAAGTCGGCGATCGACTCGCGCACTCCCAGGCCGACCTCTTCGCCTCTGAGAAATAGCGAGCTCCCACCCAGTGAGGCCATGGCCGCCTCAAAACTGACACGTGTACGCAGTGATGGTTTTTCAAAAATCAGGCCCAGCAAACGGCCCTGCAAACGCTCGCGAACAGCTGCAGAGGGGCCTGCCTGCTTGAGCTGGACAGCCAGATCGAGCAGGTCCAGAGCTTCATCTTTTTGAATGTCGAATAAGTCGAGAAAATGTCGCCTCATGGCCTTCTTGGATTTCACTTCCAAAGGTTTGATGTTCAGAATTGGATGATGATTTCGTTCAGGTCGATCGGTCAGGTCAGCCCTGGTCTGGATCAAACTTGTGGTCCATCAGGACGTCTCTCAAGATCGAACAGCCTTCATCAAAAAGCTCGTCAGAGAGGTTCAGGGCCGGCAAAAGTCGAATCACGTGGCCCTGAGTGGCATTGATCAGAAGATTTCGGTTCAAGCATTCCGCTACAATCGGGCTGGCATCGCAGGTCAGATCCACGCCGACCATTACGCCTCTGATCCTGATCTCTTTGATCAGTTCAGGACGCTCGTGCTGAATCTCGGTAAAGACTTTGCGGAACTTATCTTCGAGCACTTTGGCTTGATCCAGCAGGCCATCTTCCTCAATCGTTTCAATCGTGGCCAGACCGGCCCGACAGGCGATCGGATTCCCGCCGTAAGTGCTGGCATGCATCCCAGGCTTGAGGACTTCAGCCACCTCTGAACGGGCCATCATGACGCCGGCGGCCACTCCGCTGGCCAAGGCTTTGGCCACGGTCATAATGTCGGGCTCAACATTGAAGTGCTGATATCCAAACCACTTACCGGTTCGGCCCATACCGCACTGGACTTCGTCGAACATGAGCAGGGCGCCGGCTTCGTCGCAAATCTTGCGAAGCCCTTCAAGGTAACCATCAGGTGGAATATTGATACCACCTTCGCCTTGAATGGGTTCGATCAGGACGCCAGCGGTGGTGCTGTCGATGACCGATGCGGCGGCATCCAGATCGCCAAACGGAATGTATTCAAAGCCTGGTACCATGGGCTCAAAGCCGACGTGATACTTAGGCTGGGCGGTGGCGGAGAGGGCGGCGTAAGTTCGGCCGTGGAAGCCGTGGTGCATGGTCACGATTTTTGTGCGACCCTGAGGATGCCCATAGGCACGGGCCAGCTTGATGGCGGCCTCGTTGGCTTCGGCTCCCGAGTTACAGAAGAAGGCTTTACCGCCAAAACTTCGTTCAGAAAGGGCTTGGGCAAACTGGCCTTGAGCTTCCATATACCAGGTGTTGGGCACATGGATCAGGGTTTTGATCTGTTCGGTGATGGCTTCAACCACGCGAGGAGGACAGTGGCCGACGAGGTTGCAGCCCCATCCCGGGAAGAAGTCCACATATCGACGGCCTTCAGCGTCCCATACCAGTGAACCTTCGCCGCGAACCAGACAGACTGGATAGCGACGATAATTGGCGATCACATAGCGATCGAACTGGCTGATGATTTCCGCCGATGAGAGCAAAGCCGCTTGTGACACTTCAGGACACCTTCCTAACTCTGGTTCGCATTCAAATCTGAAAGTTCATGTGGTAATCATACCAAATTGGTGGACGGTTGAGGCAACTCTTATGATCAGGAAAAACGATGTCCCGTGATTCAATATGCACAATCGTATTGATCCACACATTTTGGAGTTCAAAAGATCGGCCTGAATTATCCGATCAGTCGCTATTTTTAGCAGACGTAGATGGGTCAGGAGCGATCTCGGTACCGATTCCAGTCTGGGTGAAAATTTCGATCAGCAGGGAGTGTCGAAGGCGTCCATCAATGATGTGGATCTTGCCGACACCTTTTTCAAGGCTCTCAAGACAGGCTTCCACCTTGGGAATCATGCCTTTGTCAATCACGCTCTGGCGGATCAGGTCCCGGCAATCGTCAGGTGAAAGGCTTGAGAACAAGCTCTCCGGGTCATTCCGATCTTTCAGAATTCCTGGTGTATCTGTCAGGAAAATGAGTTTTTCGGCATTCACAGCAGCGGCCACGGCGGCGGCGGCGGTATCGGCATTCACGTTCAGCAATCCGCCATCAAGTTCGTCAATGGCAACGGAAGGTAGAACAGGCACAACTCCAGCCAGGCAAAGATTTTCAATCGGTTCCACGTCGACAAAATTCACTTCGCCGACCCGGCCCAGATCGAGCAGTTCGCCATTCTCTCCAGCCAGCTTGATTTGACGACCCTTGAGGCATGGGTGGGTGAGATGATGCAGGCCCTGGGCCCGACCTCCAAATTTATTGATATGTCTGACAAGGTCGGTATTGATATCTTCGGCAAGCACTCTGGCCACGATGTTCAGAGTCGCATCGTCTGTATATCTGCGACCAAGGACGAATCGGGCTTCGATGCCAGCGTCGGACATGGCCTTCGTGATCGCTTTCCCTCCACCGTGAACGACTACGGGCCTCATTCCGACAGATTGCATAAAGACGACGTCGATCAGGAGGTCGCGGATCGAGTCCGGATTCTCCATAACGGATCCGCCCAGCTTGACCACCACATATTTTCCGCGAAATTTACGGATGTAGCTCAGGGCTTCGATCAAAACCTCGGCCTTGCGGATCTCTTCCTCGTGATTCACCAGCATCATCCTCTTTGAAATGCATGGAAGGGAACTTGCGGAACCACCAGCCCAGTTCAACATTTTGTGACTTTGCGACTATGGAAGTGAATAAACTAACGTTCATGCCCGTCTGTGTCAAAAGAAATTCAGGGGGCAGGTCCATTCCTGACGCATAAGTTTGAAGTTGCTTTCCGTTTCATCAGGTTTTTAGAAGCGTATGCCTGATAATCAGATTCGGTGGATATCGCCAATGAGGGTTTTGTTTTCACGGCCAACGGCCCGCCGCATATCAGCGATGGTCGAAGGACATCGAATTGGGTGCAGAATAAAAAAACAATCTAGCCCCCGGTTCGCGGAAGAGAATTAACCGGGGCTATCGCCAAGACCGGCTAGTTAAAAGGCGTTAGCCTCAGGTTTCCTGGTTTG
>CAMBZY010000336.1 GCA_945872325.1 Candidatus Kuenenia stuttgartensis
GAGATTGGTCGAATAATCGCCCAGCTTCGTGCGATGAATGCTCTGGATAATACCATGATTGTATTTCTTTCCGATAATGGAGCCAGCGCTGAGATGATGATCCGCGACGATGGACACGACCCCCAAGCCGCTCCCGGTTCTGCCGACACCCATCTTTGCCTCGGCCCAGGCTGGTCGGCCGTGGCCAACACCCCGTTTCGTCGCCATAAAACCTGGGTTCATGAAGGTGGAATTGCAACATCGATGATCGTTCACTGGCCCTCTGGTATTAAAGCGAAAGGCGAGCTGCGAACCCAGCCAGGCCATGTGGTGGACATTGTGCCGACCCTGCTCGATTTAACTGGTTGCAATCGGCCAGAGACCATGCAAGGCCAAAAGGTCCCTCCATTTGCGGGAGTGAGCCTGCGAAATGCAATCACCACGGACCAGAAAATCGAGCGAAATAGCCTCTGGTGGCTGCATGAAGGTAACCAAGCCCTTCGTCAGGGCGAGTGGAAGCTGGTCATGGCCAAGAATGAGCCATGGCAGTTATATGATTTATCAAAAGATCGGGGCGAAACAAACGACCTTTCCAAAACCAATCCAGCCCAATTCCAGAAAATGCAACAAGCCTGGGAAAGAGAATATCAGACCGTTCGTGAGCTGGCTACCCGGGACCTCACCCCCGAGGAATTGAAAAAAGCGGCTGAACCGGCCAAGAAAAAGGCTGTGGCGAAGAAGAATAACCGAGAATAGAAATGGAATTGGTATATCGACCCTTTTGGGTATCATGCCCCGATGTTGACATACAGGTGACCACTGAATTGGGCGAGTGATATCAGACTATAAGAGACCGCACTCACTTGCGAACTGAATCCCTTTCTTGATGGTTGGCTCGCTTTTCCCCAGTTGTTTTGCAATGCTGGGTATTTTGTGGTTTTGAATGACCAAGGCTACAATTTCATTGACATGATCTTCATGCCATCGCCTTGTCGGATGTTTTTTCCTGAACCTTTCCTGATCCGGATCCAATGCAAGGGCATAGTTCAAGGCTTTCCTGATCGTGACTAAGGAACATCCAAAATAGGCAGCAAGATCGGCATGGCTCATCCCTTCTTTTCGTTTATTCAAGATTTCAATTGCATGCTTCTGAAACCAATAAATTGGTTCAGGCAATTGGAATTCGTGCTCTTCAAAAAAGTCTGGATGGAGGTCATCAAACCGACCTGGATCAGTTGACCATGACACCAGTGAATGCAACTCCTCGCTCGGACTTTCACCAGTATGGATCATTCGGAGTGACCGTCGCCGTGGCTTAACGGTACAAACCTTTGGGTTTATCTCCAAGTCTAACCGATGTTCGATCAAATTCATTTGAAATAGATCTATCGCGTCTGGAGTTAATCCGAGCTTGCAAAGTTTTAACTTTACTTTTCCGGTTCCATACCATTCAATTTTATCAATATGCAGCGAAAGCTCGACGTTTATCCTCGAAGGATTATATTGAGCCAGTACGGCCCATAATCTCTCGAGACGCTCAATCAAAGCTTCCGGATCGACAACCGACTTCATTTGAGACAGACGAAACTCCTTCTCTTTTCGAATTCGATCGATCTCTTCAATCCTTTTGGAAACAGGCCCTATACCTGTCTCGATCAATTGCCGGGCTTCTGTCGGAAGTTCCGGATTTGAAAGGGATATAGTCCATCCTTGAAGGCGTGTCCTGAGTTCTTTTTGCTCATCGTCCAATAATGATTCATTGGAGTCACGATTCAGATTCATCCTGCTCAATTCCGCATTGACCAGTCGCGTCAGTTCTTGAAACCAGGGTTTGGAACAAACGCTCTCAAAATTCAATTCCGAGTCTTGTATCGCCTTCTGGATAAAGTGGATCGAATTTTCCGGTGCATTGGTGATTTCATCTGAATCTTCCGGAATTTGAATTCCTTCCAGATCCAGAATCCGTGTCATCAGCTTTCCAATCACAATTTGCCAAAGCCATCGTTCTGGCAAATGTCGTTTATTGCAACAGGACTGACTGGTAATGGCCATGGGACATGCATAATACATATACGATTTCCCATCACGGCTTTTTCGGCCTGATGGGATTGGTCGTAGTGCTGACCGGCATTCACCGCAGACAACCAGACCAGAGAGTGGATAAGTCAGTGAAACACCGCCAGCCAAGGGCTTTATCTGCTTCTCTGGAGTGGCTGAATCATCTGGCACTTGAATTCTCTTGCGCCGCAACCGGAGCGCCCTCACCTGATCGCTGACCTCCTTTGAAATGATAGGATCGCAGAAACCTGGGTATCGAACCCATTTCTCTTCAGGATTCCTTTCAATGACCCTTGCATCATTAATGAGATCTGTCGTCTTCTGCTCCCACCGGATTTCGCCGTAGTAGATCGACTGATTAAGCCAGTATCGGACGGTCGGTTCGTTAAATGGTTTATACAATTCCGGTATCTCGGGATGTTTATTCAGAAACCTCGCCAACCTCGAACAGCCATGACCTGTCTCGAGTGCACGTTCGAATAGTTTCTTAATGATATCCGCCTGCTCAGGAACGATCTCAAGTTTGGAACCTTCGATCGACTTTCTTCCCTGATTTTCTGCGAGGCAACTGACCAGCCCATAACCGAAAGGCGGAGGGCCTCCAGGCCAATATCCACGACGCACAAGGTCACGCTTGCCCCGTAAAACCTGATGGCATTTAATGCGATTCTCTTCGGTGGCTCGCATCGCTTCAAACGAATTGTAAGCCTGGCCTTGCGGGGTTGTCGGATCCGCAAAGTTTGAATCTGCCGTTAGAATCAGAACTCCGTGTTGCTCCCGAAACTCTTTTCTCAGGGTAGCCAGATCATCCGTTCGGCCAAGCCTTTCAAAGGTATCAACGATGATCAAGTCCACAGAAATGCGTTTTGTCCGAATATCATTCAGCATCTGCTGAAATTCTCGCCGTTTGCGGAAACAACGACCGCTCACAGCGATATCGGTATAGGTTTTGACAACGGTCCACGGATACCTCAGCATGGCTATCCGCTGATTTATTTCGATTATCTGCTGCTCTGGACTACGCTTATTCTGCTTTTCAGAGCTCATTCGTGCATAAATGACAGCTCGGAGAGGTTTGTTGTGATCAAATGCTCGATTAAACATGGTATTGATACTCCATACCGGTCTATTGGGTACTATGCTTCTGGGACTGAATATCACGGGCGATCGACTCTGCGATGAGTCGGATGAATCTCTCTTGGCGCAATCGCCTGAGTTCAATAAGCAACTCACGAAATTCTTCTGGATGGAGATCCTTTGGGATTTCGATCATGCCAACTGTGATCAGGCGAGCAAGTTCTTTGCTGCTTAGAGTCCTCGTGAGATCATTTGAAACACTCCCGGATGGACGTCCCATTCCGCTATCTCGGTCAGTTTTGCTGCAGGACATGGCCAGACCCTTTCTGATGGTCTTTTGCATAGCCTGAGCCAAACGGCAACGCGCCGTCTGAAGACTAGGCATTTGCGTATTCCAGATCTTTGGTGTTCAAGGCTGAGGGCGTTCAGAGCGACAACGAATCCACTTATGGCTTTGGAATCTGTATCCGTTTAAATCATCTTAAAGCCATTGATACGAAATAGATGCGGTGTTTTCAGAAAGTCCCTGAAGGATTCGAAACTGTCTGCCAATCGGCTTTTGTCGGTGTGCTTGACACAGACAAATGGGGTTGCGGAATCATGGTTCTGAGTGGGATTCGATATCAATCCTCGCAGTCTTCCGTTTGAAAGCTTAGCCAAGATTGTTCTAAAAGCCGTCGAATCTGTGAGATACGGCCTGGAGTCAGGTTGAAGATCCTGGCTGTGGAATGTGTCGATTCACCAAGAGAGAGGTGCTCTGCGACCTTCCTGTGAAGTGGTTTAAGAGTCTGAAGCCATTCAGAAAAGTCGATTCGGGCCATCACAAGCTGATCTGGGCGGGCTCTTTCGTCAGCAATCAGTGATTCCGCCCACTTCTCTCCGTTTTGATCGATCATGCAAAAAGGGGTTGTTCGAATTCCCAAGCGGCGTTGACAATAGTTTGAGGAAACATCATTGATGTTGAGCGATGCCCCCATCCTTCGGCCTGATCTCACTGCCCGAATTGCAAATCTGGCGAGTGACATTGGGGAAACATCTTCATGCCTCCCCAACTCGAAAAGTCTGATAAATGACTTCCAGCAATGGCCCACGACTTCCGACTGAAGCTCTTGTTTCAAGTCGAATGACAGCCCCTGAAATGCATTCCAGGCTTGCGATTGTATTCTTGGCAGAATCATGAGAAAAGCCGTCTGGCGGCAATCGATGATTTCATTTGTATTCCGATCCATGTGACTATCCTTTCAAAATGTATTATGGATGCCTTCCACCTTTGAGAAGCGTAGCCAGAAAGGCAGTTTTATTAGATGTAATTAGAATCTGCCGAAAAAGGCTAAGCCTTTCCTATCATTAAATAGTGACACGAAAAGCCTTAAAATTAAGCAATTGAAGGTACTTTGTGTTAATGTATCTGTCGATTAATTTAGTTCTTGAAGAACTCCAGTGCCTTTTATT
>CAMBZY010000337.1 GCA_945872325.1 Candidatus Kuenenia stuttgartensis
GGAAACGTCCGATCCCAGTGATCCACCTATGACAGTGTAGTTCGCTCCGCCTGTCACATAAACCGGATTGACGATGCTTGATGTCGTGACAGTCAGCGAACCGCCTGTTTGATAAACGGCCGCTCCCTGAGACGCCGTGGAGGTATTGACCACCACATTAGTCAGACCAAGATTACTGCTCGAATAAAACGCTCCACCGCTGGTCAGCCCGGTTCCTGTTGCACCTGAGAATGTGATGTCGGTCAAGGTCGCTTTCGACTGGACATTAAACAGACCTGTCGCACTCCCCCCACTGATCGTCAGGTTGGATGCCCCAAGGCCCGTGATTGTCAGGTTCCCTGTACCGTCATTAATGGTGATCGGCGTTGTCAGAGTGATCGTGCTGCTGGTCAGGCTTGGGCTAAATGTAATCTCGTCATCGCCGGCAAGGCTGGCCGCATAAGCGACAACATTCCGAAGCGAACCGGCGCCGGAATCAGCATTAATTGTGACTTCCAAGGGATTAATAAATGTCCTGGAAATCGCACCTGTGGCCGTTAGTGTGTTGCTGCCCTGCGTGAAGGTGTGAGAAGAGTTCGACACCGTTCCAACGATCGTCACATTTGAATACAAGGAGATATTTGATGGCCATGTTACGCTTGAAGCCAGGCTGATATTCCCTGTTGAGAGATTGCCGAGCGTCAGATTTGGCGTATAAAACTGATTCAATGCGGCTTGGGTCAGTCCAAGTAAAGTGGAGTTGCCTGCTCCACCTAGATTGAAGCCTCTACCACGAGTCAGAATTGACAGGCTTGCAGATGTGAAATTGTTGGCTGTCGTTGGAAAGTCGATATTGTTGGCAGTCAGTGAAATAGTGCCAGTATTATTCGCTAGAATTTTGGATGCACTGTAGATTTTTGCATCCACGCCACCCGAAACGGATGTTGCATTCAGTGTAATGGGACCGTTATTGGTAATGAACGTCGCATCGTCAAGGTCGATTCCAGGGGATCCTCCACTTCTCGAATTAATATTTATCGCCCCGGTTCCATTGGCGAACACAAATGAATGGGAGGCATAAATCCCAGTTTTAACTTGTGAGAAAGAGTCGATCGTGATCCCTCCATTAGCGGTTTTTAAGTTCGTATAAGCCAAATAGATCCCATACCCATCGCCCGTCACGTTGGCGTTAATGATAATATTGCCTGTGCCAGTGGCTTCAACTGTCGATCCATACAAATCAAGGCCACGAATATTAGACTGTGTGCCGCATGCTGTACCATTAATCGTAAGAGTTCCAGTATTCACTCTTGAAACAGAGGTTCCATCCTGACTGTAACCAAATACATACTCCGTACCCGTTGCACCTGTACCGATAATCGTAATATTGCCTGAACCAGTCGCAGAGACAACCGACGACGAAGAAACACTAACTCCTATGCCACCTAAACCTGTACCACATGATGTGCCGTTGATAGTGAGCAAACCGTTGGCCGTTGTGACTGTAGCACCCGTAATAGAAACACCTTTAACGTTATTAACACCAGTTGCACCAGTCGCTGTCAGGCTTAAATTGCCATTAACGGTGCTGATACCCGCTGAAACACTCACTTTCTGGGCTATCAGGCTGATGTCGCTCATGCCATTGGCAGAGAGCGGTGTAGAGACGGTGATGCTGTTTGAGCTGGTCGTCAGGCTGAGATCTGCCCCAGAGACAAATCTTGTGGCATTGGCCACCGTGATGGTGCCTGAGGTGATGTTGGAGAAGCTGACAGTCAGGTCATCTACGAAATTGCCTGGTGAACTTCCAAAATAAAACGATGAGCCGGAATTCGCTCCGTCATCTGAGATCGTAATCTGGGTCAGATTTGCAATATCAGAGCCGACTGTTAAAGTTGGGGTAGTAGTTCCAACAAGTCCGGTCGTATCCGTTCCAGTAAAGACGGATAAAGCACCATTGCTTGTCGTCAAAGTGTAATTTCCACTATCACTGCCAGAAAGAATCGAGATGCTTTCGGAAGCAGAGTCGGTCGTGATTAAGAGTGTTCCGGTCCCACTGTTATAATTAAACGTCGCCAGCAACTGCCGCTTTTCCAGCGTGGTCTCAATAAACGAGAACGCAAACGCCCGCTTGGTTCGTTCGAGATTATCCCCGCCGAACGGGTTGCGAATAGTCAAGGCAGAAACACGCTGGGAGAGACCACGGCGCAGACGGGCGAACACACTTGACGAACGATCGGCCACCACCTGAGTCGGCACCCAAACGTTGGAACCGTTGTACATGATCCGAAAAAGCTGACGAACCGCCGCCGATTTCCGCTCTCTATCAGGGGCATGATCAGCCGAAGTCTGAACACCGGCGAACCGGGCGAACAGCGATTGACGAATCTGACGGATCCGGGCGATGGCGGTCGATTTCATGGTCAATTTGAATCCTGAATCTCTTAGTCATAAAACTGCGAAACGATTCACAAAAATCGTTCATTCAGTTTCGACAAGATCACTGATCGTGTGTATTGGAAACAAATCAACTTGATGTACAACTTCTAATTTGGTAAATCCATTAAACTCCATGATCTTGTCATTATCAATAGCAGACAACATGGTGAAACGGCTGGGAAACGACGTAACTTCAAACTTGAAATCGTCTTAAAAAACCTGAAATTTATTTCCCATGTAAGAAACTAAACTGCGATCAAAAAGTCTAATACTTCAGCTTCTAAAAAATATTTTAACTAGAGTAACTATGGACTGTCTTATAGTATTTCAATCAGATTCATATCTCTGTGGTTATCATCAGGCACATGAATCAATTCGACACCCAAATCCTCGTCCTTCGCTTGTGTTGCTACATGTCGATGCGCGTGCGCATGGAATTTATTCAAAGAATCCTCGGGGATCCACAGCGAATATTCAACCAACTTTGGCCGAGAATCGACTTGATGCTTGTTTCCAGCCAATACAAAGAGGATTCATAGTTTTTATAAGGAGTTACGCCACGGTTACAATCTGTTACAATTCTCCATATCGAATAATCATATGTGTTTAAAACTATAGAAATTTCTTTCGTGAAAATTGTGCTGGACGAACATGAATTATCGACTAAAATTTTATAATGAATTTCTTTCCCAGAGCAAACTTAAAATCAGACAATCGCGACGTGATCGAGATTTAAGGATTTGGTCCTGTTTGATTGTTTGATCGCTTCTATACACGACGTATGCATATGAAGAGAGTCAGGAATCACGATGAACATCAAGAAAATTGCTCAAGTTGCTGGCCTTGTATCACGTCGTGATTTTCGGATGAAGGTTGTTCAGAAGGGGCGGAAGACGCATATCTATCCTCAGAACGGAATGGAGTTTAGACAGGTGCACTTACACCGAGTTCTTCGATCCTGCCTGTTTCAAGGTCGTCAGCCTTGTCAAAGGCCCTGACCATTTCCTGATCAATATCCGATCGATCTCAAAAACGGCCACGTGTCCAGCGGCACGGTCACGCCCAACCAGCTTAAGGCGATCTACGTCCTGGCTCGCCGCAACCGACTGGACCCTCAGAAGCTAGTGCACGATCAGTTTGACCGATAAGTCCCCGAAGATCTGACCATGCGCGAAGCCAGCGAGTTGCTGGATGAGCTGAAACAGGATCGGAGCGTTGCCCGGCCGACGGCCTGATTTGATCAGGCGTGTGGCATGTAATTGATAGCCCAACGCCCAGTGCGGGTCGTGTTTTTTAGATATTGGGGGATGTGTGAGAAAAGATCACGCTGAAATTCATAACTCTCGTTTTGGAGGAAGGTGACAGATTCTTTCAGGCCGCCTTTATTGCCGCCTATCATTTTAGGTGTTGAAGCAGTTGGGGTTTTGGTCGCGCCAAAGTCCGCCATGACTCGAAGGCATCTTGAGGAACTCAGTGGACCAGAGCACCACGGTCTGGTCCAGCAGCCCGACTTGTTTCAAGTCCTAGATCGGTGTCGAAGCCCCTGGCCATGCCTCGGGCCAGCAGGCCGTGGTCGCCTGTCACATAATTGTGGCTGTCCCATTGACCAAAATGCTGGAATGGAATGATTTTTCTCGATCCGAGCCATGGCGGATGGCCGCTCAGTTCACCACCCGGCTAACGCGTTAATACGTCTTTCCAGATCAGCCAGAATCCTGATGATTTCATCGAAGCTGGCAGGCTCCGTCAGGTACATGTCACGCATCGCCTGATAGTCACGCTCCAGCGGTGGCAGCCGCTCAGGCGGAGGGACGAGACGGAGTGTGCCAGGCCGGGCCAGATCATAATTTGCCCACGAACTGCCTAAGAACTGGCTTTTCCATCGCCTGCTCAATGTACAGACGGCGTTCGCCCACAGGCAGCATCAGAAATTCGAGCTTCATGCGTCCTCCTCGGTGAGTTCCCGGATGATTGGGTGCATCCAGGTTGGGGCAAGCCGCAGGTCCTTAAGAAGTTCCCGTCGCTTTTCGAGCGGGAGTGTGCGTTTCAGGTGTTCTCGCCGCTGGGGCGTGATATGCTCCTGGCCCAGCTCCCGAAACGCCTGGATGATCAGGCCGATCAATTGCCCCGAACA
>CAMBZY010000338.1 GCA_945872325.1 Candidatus Kuenenia stuttgartensis
AGGATTCATCAGAATTCATCACTCCAAATCGTTCCTACCTATCCACTAGCCCAAGTGTCAGTTAAAATCATTCTCATATGCTGACTCTCGATATCAGCACTGATTGAGTCGCAGATTTCAAATTCCCAATCCCTCAAGTCCTGCCAGCCTGAAAAAAAAACGAAGACATGAGCCAATCCAAGACCTATGCCCAGTTGACAGTTCAAGACCGCGTTCTGATGGGCCCTGGCCCGAGCCCAGTGGCTCCGCGAGTTCTCTCGGCCATGAGCCTGCCACTTTACGGGCACCTCGACCCTGAATTTGTCAAAATCATGGACGAGACTCAGAATCGTCTGCGCGATGTCTTTAAAACTCAAAACAAGCTCACACTGGCCGTCTCAGGTACGGGTTCAGCCGGCATGGAAGCTGTGATTGACAACCTGATCGAGCCTGGCGATAAAATGCTGGTCTGCGTCAACGGTGTTTTTGGCGAGCGCATGTGCGATGTCGCAGGACGTGCCGGAGCCGACGTGATTCGGATTGATCGTCCGTATGGGCAAGTCTTTACGCCAGAAGAAGTGGAAGCCGCAATTAAAGCGCACCACCCGGTGATGGTCGGTATCGTGCATGCGGAAACATCCACGGGAGCCTGGCAGCCTGTCGATGAAATCGCCCGAATTGCTCACGAAAATGGTGCATTGATTGCAATCGACACCGTGACGAGTCTGGCAGGAGTGCCTGTTGAAATTGACGGATGGGATATTGACGCCGTTTATTCAGGCACCCAAAAGTGCTTGTCATGCCCACCTGGCCTGGCCCCTGCCTCGTTCGGCGAGCGTGCCATGGCGAAAATCAGGGCCAGAAAGACGAAGGTCCAGAGCTGGTACCTCGACCTGACCATGATCGAAAAATACTGGGGTTCTGACCGGTTCTATCACCACACAGCTCCAATCAGCATGAACTATGCTTTGTATGAAGCACTTGGAATCGTTCTGGAAGAAGGACTTGAGGCACGTCATGCCCGCCACATGCTGAACCATAAAGCGCTGGCAGCAGGAATTGAAGCCCTCGGGATGTCGTATTTCACTCAGGAAGGCTTCCGTTTGCCGCAGCTGAATTGCGTGAACATCCCCGACGGAGTGGACGACATGACTGTCCGCCGCCGCCTGCTCAGCGAATGGGGAATTGAAATCGGCGGGGGCCTGGGCCCTGTCAAAGGCAAGGCCTGGCGGATCGGCCTGATGGGCCACGGTTCTTGCCCTGAAAATGTCAGGCTGGTTTTGGGGGCCTTGGAAACAAGTCTTCGAGACCTCGGTGCCGTGAAGTCTGAAGGTGCTGCTGTGGCTGCTGCCGACCACGTCTACGCCGCTTCAAAAGCTTAATCAGTATGCGTTTGCCAATCATGGCGAATCAGGTGGAAAAATGATGCTGGATTGACCTTCGAATCAGGAGCGGTGACCATGAATCCGATGGACAGAATCCTGAAAAAAGCCCGACTCCGTATCGTAGGTCAATCCTGGCTGAACCACCTTGTCTGGTGCATGACAGTGGCATTTGCGATGGCGGCCATTGCAATTGGATTCACAAAAATTCGCCCAGTAGGGATCACCGTCGTAGCCGGCACTTTGCTTGCCATGGCAGCCATTTGCGGGATTTTGATGGCTGGACTGGTTGCAATATTAAGGCGTCCAGATAAACTCCGTACCGCGACGATGGTCGATTCGGCTTTTGGCTTGAAAGATCGACTCAGCAGCGTGGTGAACCTGTCGGACGAACTGGCTCAAACCCCTGCCGGTCAGTGTCTTAAGGCTGAAACGGATCAAGCTGTTGAAACGATCGATCTTGCAGCAGGGCTGGGATTAAAGCGGCCCCGACGTTCGTGGATGCCTCTGATACCACTTACAGTTGCAGGGTTGGTGATCCTGGCGCCGGCTTATGTCGGGTCTCAGGCAAAGTCTGGAGTTTCAGCCAAATCTGTTGATGAAGCTGTCTCGAAAAAGACCGATTTATTGGCAAAGAAAATCGCCGGTCAGCGCAAGGCTCAAGCGGAAAAGGTTTCGGCTCCGACAGCCGAACTGATGGCAGAATTGCAGAAAGCTGCGGAAGATTTGGCAAAGTCTCCACCGGCCGAAAAATCGGAAGCACTGGCTGCATTAAACCAGCTTTCAGACGCTGTAAAAGAACGTCAGAAGCAACTTGGTTCCACCGAAAAAATGGCGTCGCAATTGCAGCAGATGAAATCCATGGCAAGCGACGGCCCTGCCGACGAATTTACCAAAGATCTGGCGAAGGGAAAATTTGAAGAAGCCGCGAATGAGTTGAAATCGCTTGCGGAGAAGGCTCAGAACGGCAAGTTGACGGACCAGGAAAAGAAGCAGTTGCAACAGCAGCTCGGTGATATGGCCAAACAGCTTGATAAAATGGCCAATCAGGATGAAAAGAAAAAGCAGCTTGAAGAGGCCCTCAAAAATGGGGGGTTGACCAAGCAGCAATTTCAGGAAGAAATGGCCAAGCTGAATCAGCAGGCCTCCAATATGAAGCAGATGCAGGATTTAGCCAAGCAAATGCAACAGGCCCAGCAGTCTATGCAGGAAGGCAATATGCAAAAGGCTGGAGAGAGCTTGAAACAGGCGCAGGAACAGTTGCAACAGATGGCCCAACAGATGTCGGACATGAAGCAGCTTGACGAGGCTCTGGCGGACTTGCAGGAGGCCAAGGATGGGATGTCGCAGGATGGGAAATCCAATCAATTGGGAGATGCCATGGCTCAGGGTAATTCTTTGGGTGATATGATGAGCGACATACCGAACGGAAACGGACTCAACCGAGGCCGTGGGCAAGGCGATCGGCCTGAGGCTCCGGATAAAACATCATCGTACGAAACCCGCGTGAAAGCTGAACTTGGCAAAGGGAAATACCAGCTTAAGGGCTTTGGTCAGCCGGGTGAACAATCCAAAGGCCGTAGTATTATTGAAGGCGGCGATGTGCAGCAGGCAGTGACCGAGGCTGCGGCAGATGCATTGACTCAGCAAAGAATTCCCCGGAAATTGCAAAAGAATGTCCGGGACTATTTTGATCAGATCCAGAAGCCACAATAATCCAACGGTTTATGGACGAATGTGGCTTGGATCATGTGTTGAATCAAATCATTTCGTGCGACTGTTTTTCCAGTTCACACCAGCGTCGGGCTGATCGGTGAAAACACCATCGGCACCTGCGTCGTCCAGAATGACTTTAAACATGTTGGCGGGGTTGGTATCGCCAGGCCGTTTCATATCCGTACGAATGGTGTATGGATGGACAATCAGGCCAGCTTTGTGAGCATCTGCGACCAGATTTGTGGGCTTGTATTTCTGATCTGCGACCAATTGCAATGCTGGGCCGATTCCGTCAGCCACTTTTGCGATTTCCCGCATGGTGGTTTCATTAAAGTCGACAGGCTCTGAGGTTTCATCAAGTTTCATTCGGCGTCCACCCATCAAGAAAACCAGTCGTCCCTGATAGCCCAGTTTGCGGATCTGCTTCAGTTCAGACCAGTCAAAACATTGGACAATACAAAGATCCTGCTTGGTGGAATATCCATATTTCTTGAGCACTTCGAGCACGATTTTGGAAATATCGACGCCTGCATTTCTGTGAAATCCAGGAGACTTGATTTCAGGATAGATTCCGATCGACTTTTGTCGCGAATGATTCATGCCTTGAATCAGTTGCAATTCTTCTTCGAGGGTTGGGATTTGAAACTGACCGCTCTTTGCAGGAAAGCGATTGGTTAAAAACGCATTGCCTGATTTTGGATCAACGCGTTCGTGTACATTTAACGACTTTAATTCTGCCAGAGTGAAGTCGATTGCATAGTATTTGCCATCGGCTCGTTTGCGAATGGGGAATTTCGTGGCAACATCTGTCACAGGTTCGAGGTCGATATCGTGAAGCACGACAGGGACATGATCCTTGCTCAAAACCACGTCCTGCTCGATAAAATCCGCTCCAAAGGCATGGGCCATGGCCACAGCTTCAAGGGTATGTTCAGGAACGTATCCGCTGGCCCCTCGATGAGCAATAATCGTCTTTTCGCCGGCATGAACCGGATTTTGAAGGGGCGTTGTGCCAAGAAAAGCGCTGATCACCAAAATTAAGTCTCTATTCCGCTTGATCAACAGCATGATATGAACTCCAGTGAACGGTTGAAGTTTTGGGAAACTGGCCCATGAAATCGAAACGCCGAGTATGGTTCACGACCATGAAGTTTGTAGGTTGGTTGGATGAACAACGCGCGTTTTTTTTGGCCATTTGTATGAAACGTCCGGTATCTCTGGAGAATCGAACCGTTTTTTTCACATCAGCAGGCGACTTGATATATAATTAGTTTTGAACCTCGATTGCAACCACTTGGCAAAAGATCTGATTGGACTCGAATTGTGCCGATTTCAGAGATTCCAGCCCAATCGGCTTACATAATCGTCATCTATGATGGCCGATGTGGGCTTTGTCATCGCTCTGTCCGCTACATTTTAAACCATGACCATCACGATCGTTTTCGTTTC
>CAMBZY010000339.1 GCA_945872325.1 Candidatus Kuenenia stuttgartensis
CGGCAAGCGGACATCGAAGCTGATCTCCTTCTCGGCAGCCACTTTACCAGCCGCCACGCGAATCACTTCGGCGTTCGGGAACGATGGTGGAGAGACTGGAATTTCAGGCTTGGTCAGGCCCTTCAATGTCAAGGTTTTAACGTCACCGCTCGCCAGATCTGCCACCCTCACCAAGTGGTTGTTGGTGTCTGCAATGTAAAGTTTGTTGTTCACAAAGCTTAGCCCACCTGGCTCGTCGAGCGTGCTATCGGCACCGTTGTCTTCCGATCCAGCCTTGCCAGTTCCGATCAGGTTCGCGATCGTCTTTTTCTTGACGTCATAGACCTTGATCTTATTGTTATAAGTATCGGCCACATAAACCATGTTGTCGTTATAGGCCACGGCCAGGCAGTGCTGGAGACGGGCGCGGGCCGCTGGACCAACAATGTCGCCGAACTCGAACAGGCCACGGCCAATCAGGGTGTCCACCTGCTTCTTCTTCCAGATCAGAACCCGAAGGCTGGACGTTTCGCTGTCGGCAAAGAAAACGTTCTCTCCATCTGAGGCCAATCCGCTCGGCTGAGCCATGGCAGCTTTGGGAAACTCTCCGTCTACAATATCTTCCATCCCAGAGCCTGCCAGAACGCCCACTGTGCCTTTGTCGAGGTCAAGTTCCCAGATCTGGTGAGGCCCCGCCATGGCGATGGCAAATTTGTTGTCGCCAGGAATCGGGGCGATGTCCCAAGGGCTGTTCAGGCCAGTGCTTGCAGCTTTGCCTGAGCCTTCACGACGATAGGATTGAACCCCCGTGCCGGTGATGGTTTTGACCGTCTTTTTCTTGAGGTCGGCCACCCGGATGGCATGGTTTTCGGTGTCGGCGATGAACAGGAAATCGTCCTTAAGATACGTGCCCTGAGGACGATTGAACGTGGCTTCCTGAAAGCCTCCGTTCTTGAACCCAGCCTGGCCGTTGCCGATCACGTCCACCACATTACCGTCCAGATCCGCCACAACGATCCGGTTGTTGCCGGTATCCGTCACAATCAGCCTGTTGGCAGGGCCATTTGTATGGACCTTGCCTGGATAGAGCATAACGTTATCGTGCTTCTTCTCATTCTCAGGGAAGAATTTCACGGGCGTCAGGTTCAGCTCCTTACGCTCACGATGCTCGGCTAGAAGTTTCCCAATCACTTCATCCAGCAGCTCATATTTGCCTTCACCGCTGGTGAATCCACGATACTTGCCGGTGGCATCAATCAGCACGAAGGTCGGCCAGCTGTTCACTCCAAACTTATTCCAAACCGTGTGATTGGCGTCGTTTATGACCGGGTGCTTGATCCGGTACTCAGCCACTTTCTTCTTGATGTTGTTGGTGTCTTTTTCGGCGTCGAACTTGGCGGTATGCACACCGATCACGACCAGCTCGTTGGGATACTTCTTTTCGAGTCGTTCCAGGTCGGGCAAAACGTGGTGGCAGTTGATACAGCAGTATGTCCAGAAGTCCAGAAGGACAATTTTGCCCTTGAGGTCTTCGATATGGATCGGGCCGGCCGTGTTGATCCAGTCCACTCCACCTTCAAGGTCGACTTTCGGGCCATCCTGAAAAGCAGCTTGCGTCACGAGTGGGTTCCTCGAAAGGTCGAGCCTGTGCGATGGGCGGTTAAAAAGCCCCGTCAGGGCGACTGTAACTGCCAAAAGGCCGCCGATCCACCAGATACGAGTGTTGCTACGGCCTGAGTTGGTTTGATTTTGATGCATGACGCGCCGAACCTTTCCATCGTTTTTTTGAAAGTCGCTGGGTTGGGTTGGAGATGGAGGATGCCCCAAAATTCAGGAGGCAAGTTTGCCCTTTGGAACTGTCCCTATTTCAAGGCCAGTCAAGGGTTGATTCCTATATCTTAGTCGTTTGCCGGCCAATGTTCCACAATTCCACATCATCTAAAGACTTAAAACAGGCTTTATTGTAATCTCTAATCGGTGGTAACCATATGTTATGTAGTTGGTTACAGGTGTTTTTGTGTTGTTGGTGCAGAGCCGTGCCGAAGGTTCGTTCAGGTGGACAGTTTCCCACACAGGACTATCATAATCTGATACGATGTCTCCCTAAGGGCACCGATGGATTCGAATTTGAACTTGATTCGCGAAGTGATTTCATGACCACACCTGCTCGTCCACACACGCTCGGCGATCTGAAACAATCAGGCTACAAATCGGAGTCCGTCAAGGATGAACTCAGGCGTAATCTGATCGCCAAACTGAGAACCGGCGAACCGCTTTTTCCTGGGATTCTGGGATATGACGAAACCGTCTTTCCCCAGATTCAGAACGCGGTCCTCTCGCGCCACGACATTCTTCTGCTCGGCCTGCGTGGTCAGGCGAAGACGCGTTTGCTGCGTCAGTTGGTGCACCTGCTGGACGATGCCATTCCGATCGTGGCAGGCTCTGAAATCAACGACGACCCGCTGGCCCCAATCTCGCACATGGCCCGCGAACTGATCCGTTCCAAGGGCGACGATACGCCTATTGAATGGGTGGGTCGCGACCGCCGCTATACCGAAAAACTTGCCACACCCGATGTGACCATCGCTGACCTGATCGGCGAGATTGACATGATCAAACATGCGGAAGGGCGATACCTTTCGAGCGAGGATACGCTCCACTTTGGCCTGATCCCACGTGCCAATCGGGGGATCTTCTGCATGAACGAACTGCCCGACCTGGCGCCCAAGATCCAGGTCGGAATGTTCAACGTTCTCGAGGAGCGGGACGTTCAGGTACGCGGATTCCCGATCCGCCTGAACCTTGACCTGAGCATGGTCTTCTCAGCCAACCCAGAGGATTACACCAATCGGGGCCGAATTGTGACCCCCCTGAAGGACCGGATCGGTTCTGTGATTCGCACCCACTACCCGCTGACTCGTGAGTTGGGCATGGCCATCAGCGATGCCGAAGCCTGGACCGACCGCGGCGCCGGCCTGAAGCTTTTCACGCCGGTTTATATGAAGGAACTGGTCGAAGAGTACGCCCGGGCAGCCCGGACCAGTGGATCCGTGAATCAGCAGTCGGGCGTTTCGGTACGGATGTCGATCTGTAATCTCGAAAATTGCATTTCCGCAGCGGAACGTCGCTCGATTCTGGCCGGCGAGGAATGGGTCGTTCCACGCCCTTCCGACCTCTCAGGCCTTTCAGCCGGCTCTCGTGGAAAGATTGAACTGACCCTGACCGAAGACGATGGTCAGGAAGATGATCTGGTCAACCGGCTCAGGTCCGAGGCTGTTAAAGCCGTCTTCTCGCAATATTTTGACTTGAAGAGCTTCCGTCAGGCTGTCGAATATTTTGACGGCGGGAAGACTCTGGAACTCAGCGAATCGCAAGCCTCTAAAGATATCGTCAAAACGGTGGAAGACGTTCCCCAGATTCTGCAAGCCGCCGAAAACTTCGTTCAGCGCCATTTAAACGCCCCTTCCGCCGAAGTGCGCAAGGAACTCGTGGCAGGCGCTGTCGAATTTATTCTGGATGGCCTTCATGTGAACAACAAGCTCAACAAGAGCTCGAAAAGTGGTTCAGCCAGCTACCGTCGCTGATCCCAGAGCATTCTAATTCGATATAAATCCTGTCCATAGCGATTGCATTTCAGCCGGAACAGAAAATGGGAGCGAGCCGAGATGTCGATTCATGAATATGCAGCGTGGGATGGGAGCCAGGACCCGACAGGGTCGAAGTCGGAATCGGTCTTCGACAAACTGGCAGAATATATGATGAGTATGGGTGACGAAATCTGGCAGAGGATTGACCAGAGCGACGAGGATACGAAAGAGATCCTCGACCTGATCCGTCAGGAAGGCTTGATTGAGAAGGACGAACACGGGCATTATCAGGTCTCGGCCAAGGGCTTGCGGCGGATTCAGCAATCGGCATTGTCGAACCTGTTTCAATCGTTCGACCGCGACTCGATGGGCAAGCACGACACCACTCACAAGGGTGCCGGCACGGTGGTTCATGAGGATAGCAAGGCTTATGAATTCGGCGATAATCTCTCGAATATCAATCTTCATGAGACCATGCGAAATGCAATCGCCCGCAAGGGCGGTGGGCCACCTGTGAAGCTGGAACAAGACGATTTTGTGGTGTATGAAACGGAATATCAGACGTCATGCGCCACAGTGGTTTTGATTGACATGTCAGGCTCCATGAACCGGTCTGGTAAATATGCAATGACCAAGCAGGTGGCCATGGGATTGGCTGCAATGGTCAGGGCACAATATCCGACGGATTCGCTAAAAATGGTCGGGTTTTACAGTTATGCAAGCCCCATGACAGAACGCGAGCTTTTGAATTCGGCTCCGAAGCAGGTTTCATTATTCGATTCGAAAGTGCATTTGCGGATCTCGCTCGATCAATCGCCTAAAAAGGTGCCTCAGCACTTCACCAATATCCATGCCGGTTTAAAGCTGGCCCGGAACATGCTGATGAGGGAATCGAGTGCCAACAAGCAGATCATTCTGATCACCGATGGAGAGCCGACCGCCCATATTG
>CAMBZY010000340.1 GCA_945872325.1 Candidatus Kuenenia stuttgartensis
ATTCACCGTGACGTAAAGCCTGACAACATCATGATTCATCGCGATCGGGCCAAGCTGGCAGACCTCGGTCTGGCCCGCCCAACGGCCGATGAAACATGGGCCTTGGCCGAAGCTGGGCTGGCAGTGGGCACGCCTTACTACATCAGTCCAGAGCAGGCCAGGGGCGAAGTTCACATCGACATTCGCACGGACCTCTACAGCCTGGGGGCCACTCTCTATCACATGGTCACAGGCCGACCTCCGTTTCAGGGCGAGACTTCAGCCGAGGTGACCCGTCAGCACGCCGATATCAATCTTTCAGCGGCTCCACCTGACCACCTGAACGACAAGATTTCGAGCGGTTTCGGAGTCGTGGTCGAAACCCTTCTGGCCAAGGATCGAAAGAACCGCTACCAGCAGCCGAAAGATTTGATCCACGACCTCAAAAACCTGATCGCAGGCCAACCGCCTGACATTGCCCAGCAGTCCGTGAGTGAATTTGGTCGGCTCAGGGAAGGCGATTCGCTGGATGAAGCCGATCAGTTGCAGGAATTGCAATCGGAAATTGAAGCCAAGGATCTAAAAATACAATCCTTGACACAGTGGAACGCCATACTTGCAATTCTGGCTGGAATTTCTTGTGCAGCCACCATTTTTTCATTTCTGATTTGAATGATGCCTGATCCGTGATCTATCGAATTTCAAGGTTTTTTAGTCTTGGAATATTCCTTGAAAAATGCAGCAATTGCGGCCGGTGCCTCCCGGTTGAATTGATGACCGCCAGGATGGATCAGGGTTACAACTGGCGGGCCGTTCTCAGATTCGTAAATTTTGCAGTATTTGCCCTTGGGCCAATCTTTGACCGAATTGGTCCTGTTCAGGGTTTTCAGGGTCTCGATCGTCATCTTCTGCCATTCATATTTCACCAGCCTGTCGCCTTCACCTGCGATATGGAGCACTGGCTTTGGTTTGAGCGCGCCGAGTTCACGAAATCGGGCTGATGCGGATGGAGCCATGGCTGCAAAAATGTCGCTTCGTTCTGCCCATAATATATAAGTGAAACCGCCTCCATTGGAATGGCCGGTGGCATAGATCCGATTTTCATCCACCTGATATTCAGATTTCAACTCTTCAAGCATTTTATCAAAGAATTTCAGGTCGCGATTATTTTCGGTTCCTGCTCGAGCTTGCCAGCCACTGCGGTTACCCTCCGGATCGGTCAGTCGGCCTGGAGTTTTCAAGCCTTGCGGGTAGACCACAATGGATTCTGGCCAAAGCGTGTGCAGGTGGAACGAAGACGACGCGTTTTTCATCGTGCCGCCATGACCATGAAATACAAACACAAGCGGCGTTTTTTCCATTTTGGCTTTGGAGGGTGCAAAAACAAGTGCTTCCCTCTGTGTCTGATCAACCGAAAAATGTCTGAGATTCGCTTGATCCTGAGCCGCCAGACGGCCTGCGATGAAAACCAGGCCGATACTGAGAAGGAAATGCGTTCGCATGATCAAACCCTGAATGTTGTGTTTTGTAACTGACTCTGCGTATCAGGTTTAACACGGATTTGACGCAGAATTTTCGCCACTTTTAATCCCCTAAAAAATCAGGGTTTGGTGGCAATTCTGCCCTGATGGACAAATTCTTCGCGGCTCACGACTCCATCCTGATTGGAGTCAAATTTCGGAAACCGCTTGGGGGCTTGATCCGGGTCGGGTTGATTGGCCAGAAATTCGCTGAGTGTCAACTTGCCATCGGCGTTGATATCACGCTTTTTGAAAATGGATTCGCGATCCGAATTTGTATTCTGGGAGGTTGCCGGTGCTGTGGTGGCAATCGATGGCCTGGCCTCAGGCTGACTGGCCAGAATCTGGCTTAATGCGGCGATGATTTCGGGGTTTTCATGAGCAATATTTCTGGTCTCAAGCGGGTCTGACTGATAATCGTAAAGCTCAAAAACAGCCGATTGCCGATCGCTCCCGAACTTCTTCCACTCGACCATTCGATATCGATCGGTACGAATCGCCCGGCCCAGCATTCCACCGCCTCTGGGGTAAACATGCGTCACACTGGTGCGTATCGCGGTTTCTGGATTTTCAACTACCGCTGCCTGGTTGATACCATCAAGCCCTGATGGAGGCTTCAAGCCTGCCAGAGTTGCAATCGTTGGAAAAATATCAACCGACTCCAGAAACGCCTGGGTTCGCTTGCCGGGATTCACTCCGGGCTTGGAAATGATCACGGGAATGCGTGTGGCCTGCTGGTAATTTGTATGCTTGCACCACATCCCATGGTCGCCCAGATGCCACCCATGATCGCCCCAAAGCACTACGATTGTATTTCTAGAAAGCCCATTTTCTTCCAGTGCCTGCATGACACGTCCCAACTGGGCATCCATATAACTGGTGGATGCATAATAACCGTGAATCAGGGTTCTGGTCAGGTCGTCGTCCAGCGGCCCCTTTTGAGGGATGTTTTTATACTGGCGAAGCTCTCCACCATATTGAGGGGCAAATTCCGGAGCGCCTTCCGGAGCCGTTTTCACCGTTGGCAATTCGATTGCATTTCGGTCGTGTAAATCCCAGTATTTCTTCGGAGCACAAAATGGCAGGTGAGGCTTGAGGAAACCAACAGCCATGAAAAATGGCTGACCGGTATTATTCTTGGCCAATTGCAATCGGCGAACGGCTTCGTCAGCGATCTTGCCATCTCCATAGGCATTGTCAGGCACATCGGCATTTTCAAATGCAGCACCTCTGGGTAGATCCGCCGGTTTCTTATTTTCAAACAATGCCCCTTCGCGAGTCGGCGCCTGATTTTCTTTCAACGCATAACCAATACTATTGGCTTTAAAATGAGGTACGGACCAGGATCTATCGTCTTCATGATTCCCATGGCCTACGTGAAAGATCTTGCCCATGGCTTCCGTACGATATCCATTGGATTTAAAGAACTCTGGGAAAGTGATTGCATCCGGGCGAGATTTACGGAAATTCGTGCCAAGATCGTAAATTCCCAGCGTTTGTGGCCTCAGTGAAGTCAGTAAGGCATTTCGTGATGGCGAGCAAACCGCCTGATTGCAATAAGCACGCTCAAATAAAACTCCTTGTCGGGCCAGTTTGTCCAAGTTCGGAGTTTTTGCCAGTTTGTCGCCATAGGCGCCGATTAACGGCTTCAGGTCATCCACGCAGATCAACAGGATATTCGGCTTTTCAGCACCCTCGGAATTCCCTGATATGATCGAAGTGGAGATAGCATAAACCGCAAATGCAACCAATCTGATTTTCATTCCAGGTGTCATTCTGAATTTCCTTTGATTTGAACCGGCGCAGATCATTTGATTGAGCCAAATGGTCGTTTATGCCTTGAATTGCAGTGCGTAGAGATCGGATTCCTGCATGACAAATCGCAGGCGGATGACTTGGCCGGCGAGTTTTTCAAGATCCCCGCCGCGTTTCCAGCCGACTTGCTGATCGGTGGAATCGCCGACAAGCTGGCGGAAATCTTCGAGTCCATAGCCTGCAATGGGATGGCCTTCGGCATCCTGGATTTCAATCCGGATCCGGCCACCTGCGCTGGTGGCATAATTCACAAACAGACGATTCCCTTCAAACTGCAAGGGGTGGGTGATCATTTCAGCTTCGTCGGCACCGGTATGGACGGATGCAAACCCGTCTGTGCGAAGCGTGAACCGGCGAAATGGAGTGGTGTAGATCGACATTTCGTCAGGGCCTGTCGGCACCACATTCAAGGCAGCATAGTTTGAGCGGTTGCCCCATCGTTCTGGATCAAGGCCGGGGCGGATGAAAGCTTCGCGGAAGGTTCGGTCAAATGGCCCTGGGCCACGGGCCGTCATGAACATGATGTCAGTGCTTTCGCCGCGATCGGGAAAGAATCGGGTGGGTGTTGCAATATAAATATGAGGTGCCCGAAAATAAGGATGGGTCAGGGTGGTATAAATATGCTCGCCGGGGAAATTTGGCTTCAGGGCCACAGGCTCGGACCAGTTGTAATAATCGGGGGAAGTGGTGCGACAGACGGATCTCAGTTTTTTATCGAGAAAATGTCGGAAATAGCAAACATAACAGCCTTCAAGCTCGGACCAGAACGAGACATTCTGTGAGTCAAACGCATATTCGCGAGTGTATCGGATCACAGGCTCCTGACGGAGCTTTTCCCAGTGAATTCCATCTCCTGAAACAAATGCAACCAGCGAGGACTTGACTGTTCCGGCCAAGGCTTTGAAACGCTGGTTTGGAGGAACTCCGGGGCGGGTGTCCAGAACCGGCGCAAAGTTATGGCAAAACGGCGATTCGTGAAGGATGACGTTGTTGGCTTTTGAGCCATCAATTTCATAAAGCCCAAGATTTGGCCTGGTCCAGTGAATTCCATCTCGGCTTTCGCAGTATCGGGTGACTTCCGGTGAATCACCGTCGAACTTCGCCCCTCGGCCGTCGCGTGTGTAGAGCCGAAATAGGTCGCCGTCTTTGATGACGGTCGCATATT
>CAMBZY010000341.1 GCA_945872325.1 Candidatus Kuenenia stuttgartensis
AGAAGTGGATTTCTGTGGGCACGGTCCTTTGACCAGGCGGGATTTCGCTCTTTCAGTCAACACACCCGTAACATAACACAAACAAACAACTTGCTTCGCTCTAAAGAATAAAGCTAAATCCCGCCATGTCAACGGAGATGGCCTACACAGGCAAGGAATCACTCCAAAATTCAGCCGTCGCATAGAACTTGCCCGGCAATCATTTTGGAGTTCCCGTTTTACGAATGGGCTGAAACTTCGTATTTATCTACTGGATAGAGCTTTGCCCCATTCTCGGTCATGTACGTAAAGCACCGCCTGGGCAACAGGCAGCGGATCCGTACAATCTCATCTTCAAATCGCTGGTCGATAATCGAGGCATTCTGGTTCAGGTAGTGCACCAACTTGCCCAGAGCCGGTTCAAAAACGACTTCGGTTTCTACGGCCAGTTCGTGAAGCTTCTCACGAACAGCCAGTTCCAGGCGGTCTAAGCCCTCTTTTTTAAAGGCAGAGACCACAATCGACTCCTCGTGATGGGCTCTCAGGACGTCAATAAAGGAGCGATCCGGCACTTGATCGGCCTTGTTCAGAACCATGATCGTGGGGTGATCTTCAAGCCCGAGATCTCGCAGAACTTCTTTAACAGCCTTGATTTGCTTTTCAGCCTCGGTGCTGGAAGCATCCACCACATGCAGCAGCAGATCGGCCTGACGAGCCTCTTCCAGAGTCGCCTTGAACGACGCCACGAGTGAGTGCGGCAAGTTCCGGATAAATCCGACAGTATCGGAGAGAAGTGCATAGCCACCGCCCCGGAAATTCCATCGTCGGGTGCGGGTGTCGAGGGTGGCAAAAAGTTTGTCCTCAGCCAGCACTCCGGCATCGGTCAAAGCGTTCATCAGAGTGGACTTACCGGCATTCGTATAGCCGACAATCCCCACTGTGGGAATCTCTCCACGACTGGAGACCTGACGTTCTTTCCGGGCCAGCACTTTCGAGAGCTTGGCCTTAAGGTCTTGAATTCTATGGACGACCAGACGACGGTCTTCTTCAAGCTGCTTCTCACCAGGCCCACGCACACCGATCCCGCCTTTGTATCGCGAGAGGTGAGTCCACATTCGTTTCAGGCGTGGCAGAGCATATTCAAGCTGCGCCAATTCGACCTGAAGGTGCGATTCGTGGGTGCTGGCTCGCGATGCGAAAATATCCAGAATCACTTCCGTCCGGTCGATCACCTTCACATCCAGAGCACGTTCCAGGTTACGGGTCTGGCTTGGTGCAAGATCGTTGTCGAAGACCACAAGATCGGCTTCGTGGGCTTCTACAAGATTCTTGAGTTCTTCCACCTTACCCTTTCCAAGGTAAGTGGCTACGTCAATATAAGGCCGCTTTTGAACCAACGATCCCAGAACGGTCAGGCCAGCCGTTTCCGCCAGCCCTCGAATTTCGTCAAGCGGATCGTTCGGGTTAAAAACACCGTTCGGCAACAAGGCACCTGCAAGGATGCACCGCTCGCGACGCTTCTGGCTTTGATCGCTACTCAATAGATTTTGAACCTTCGCTGGATTCTGGTCAGGCAAAAAGTGGCTTCCGAAACGGTTGCCGACTTATCTTTGAGCCTAATGAATCTTAGGAGTGAGTCATTGGCCGAGTCAACCTTTATCGTCCAGATGGCTCGGATTTATGATGGATTTAAGGAACGGGCAGAAAATAACTTCAGCTTTTTAGGCCATTCGTAGCCAAGCACAACTTTGGCTTTTATCTAGCCGGTCTTTGCGCTAGCCCCGGTTATTTATCTTCCGCGAACCAGGGGCTAGATTCAAACACCCCGGTTATTAATCTTCTGCGAACCGGGGGCTAGCGCCCGGCGGCTAGGTTCAAACCAAGAAACCGGAGGCTATCGCCTTTTATCTAGCCGGTCTTGGCGCTAGCCCCGGTTAATTATCTTCTGCGAACCGGGGGCTAGCGCCCGGATGATATTCGAAATGTTTTTTCCGTGAGGTTACGACAATTGAGCGTTCAATATCGTGAGTGATCGCTCATCGCGCTGGCCTTCGAAATACTTCTCGAGAATGCTCGAAAAAACCGAGTCAGGGCCATCGGCGACTTCAAACAGCGTCATGCACGATTTCAATTTCATATCGTCAGGCGAGCCGAGAATCTCATGAGCCGTGCGTCCCTCGACAGCCAGAACGGCTTCTGTACATTCACGCAGTCTGGAACCCAGCAGATCATGGCTGAGATACGCTTTCGCGTCTGCCAAATTGGGGATCGCATATTTGCGAGCCATTTCACTGTTCCCAAGACCTGCGATCTGAGGAAAAACGAACCACATCCAGTGCGATTCCTTACTACCGTTTTTCAGTTCGGCAAGAGCCTGTTCGTAGATATCTTCCTGTGCCTGAACAAAAATCTGGAGGTCGATCATGACGTTTTCCCTGACTGTGGTTCGTTCAAAGAATCTCTCGATTCAAATGGTTTTTACCCCAACTGCTCGACTATCAAACATGCAGCTCTGCCATCTGACTAAGCAGTTGCGGATAACGCTTGCGGATCGGTTCCACCTCAGTGGCAATGAATTCGTCCACCTGCTGCGCTGACCGACCGACGTAATCCGACGCATTCATGGCAGATTCCAGGTCCACGTTGGCAAATGTGGCGGTCTGCTTCAAGCGGTCCAGCAGGTCGATGTCCGCCGATTCGCCAGATTTATAGGCTTTAACGGCCTCCATCGACTTCTCGCGAATCACCTCGTGAACGTCCTGACGATCTGCACCAGCCTTGACAGCCGCCATCATCAGATTTTCCGTCGCCATAAAGGGCAGTTCACGTCTGACGGTTCTGTCAATAATGGCCGTATTCACCACAATACCAGGCACCACATTGAGATAGATGCGTAAAATGGCATCCGTCGCGAGGAATGCTTGTGGCAGGATCAAACGTCGCACGGCAC
The DNA here is from genome assembly GCA_945872325.1 of Candidatus Kuenenia stuttgartensis. Classification (GTDB taxonomy): domain Bacteria; phylum Planctomycetota; class Planctomycetia; order Isosphaerales; family Isosphaeraceae; genus QWQI01. The sequence continues at coordinate 2,930 of CAMBZY010000341.1, forward strand.
TGTCGTCAAGAGTTCGTTCCAGCCACTGGGTGGCGGCCGTTTGGGCGGCGGCCTGAGGCTGGGCCATGACAAATCTGGCCAGTGAGCACATCCGTTCCGAACGCATCGGATTTTTTTTGTAGGCCATGGCCGATGAGCCAATCTGGCCTGATTCAAAGGGCTCATCAAGCTCTCTGTCGTGGCTCAGAAGACGCATGTCGGTCCCGAACTTGTGGGCGGTTTCGCCGAGCTGGGCGAGGGTGCTGAGAATCTGGGAGTCGATCTTTCGGGTATAGGTCTGGCCTGAAACGGGAATGACTTCACTGAACCCGAAATCGCGGGCCACCCGCTTCTCGAGCTCGACCACCTTGGCGTGGTCGTTATCAAACAGGGCCAGAAAGCTCGCCTGAGTCCCTGTGGTGCCCTTGACTCCAAGGAATTTCAGGTCGGCAATCCGCCGCTCCACTTCCTGAAGGTCCATCAGCAAGTCCTGACACCAAAGCGTAGCCCGCTTGCCCACCGTCACAAGCTGGGCAGGCTGATAGTGCGTGTAGCCCAGACTTGGCTGATTTTTCCAGGTGTTGGCAAAAGTGGCCATGGCGTCGATCACGCCCACCAGACTATCTCGAATCTGAGCCAGAGCATCGCGAAGCTGAACCAGGTCGCCATTATCGGTCACATAGCAGCTTGTAGCGCCCAAGTGAATAATAGGACGAGCTTTAGGTGCGACATCGCCAAAGGCGTGGACGTGGGCCATCACATCATGGCGGAGCTTCTTTTCATAATCGGCCACTTTCGGGAAGTCGATGTCGTCCAAATGGGCGGCCATTTCGGCCACCTGCTCTTCTGAAATCGGCAGTCCAAGTTCATGTTCAGCCTTGGCCAGAGCCAGCCAGAGGCGTCTCCACAAGCCATAGCGGGTTTGCGACGACCAGAGACGGCTCATCTCTTTGGAGGCATATCGGGTCACAAGAACGTTGTCGAAACTTTGGCTGGTCATGAATTTGTGGGATCTTTAGAGTGAATTCAGAGTAGGCTGATGGGAGTTTGGATGATCACCAGTCGATGCCTTATTATGAAGGATCTATGCGAAAAGTGGAACGATAAATTTCCAAAGGCTCATGCTGGATTTAGGGGTGATCGAACGGATTGTGATCTGGATTAGGGTCAAAGGCCCGACCCATACCAGCCTTGGGCAACGCCCGAGGTACGCGTAAGTCCATAAGAAGGCATTTCTTACCACCCCGTAATTCACCATAATTTTTACATTTCCAAAATCTGCAACCAATTCTCAACCCTTCCAAAGTTCGCTCACAAGTCCCGTCACAAGCGTATCGTCTCCAATCTGAACACGTCGCACTTGGGTGAGCCTAGAGACCATCTCCATCGGACGCAGCTCTTGCCCATGGATCGGCGGATAACTCGCCGGCCCTCCGAACAGCACCGGCGCGATAAAAACCAGGACTTCGTCAATCGCCCGGTCGTCAAAAAACCGGCCCAGCAGGCGTGATCCACCTTCCACCAAAACGTTCGTCATGCCTGCTGCCCCAAGGTGGTCCAGAACGTCGTT
>CAMBZY010000342.1 GCA_945872325.1 Candidatus Kuenenia stuttgartensis
CCTGCCAGTGGACCCAGATCGCTGACCGGTACTCCAAACAGACTCAAACTTGCAAGCCGCTTCAAACCACTCAGAGGCCCCAGATTCACCACATTCGTACATCGACTCAGATCCAGTCCCACCAGGCTTTTACAGCCAGCAATCGGAGCAAGGTCCGAGACGGCCGTCTGCATCAGTCCAAGCCGATCCAGACTACCCGCTTTATCCAGACCACTCAAATTCACCACAGACGATCGGCTCAGGTCGAGCACCTTCAATCGTGGAAGGTTCCCGACCACGCTGATGGAGCCGACTTTGGTATCGCTCAAGTAAAGCTCTTCAAGCCCCTTAAGTGTATACAGAGGCGAGATGTCTGTCACATTGGCCTGGCTCAGGTTCAAGACTCGCAGACTGTCCAGTTGCGACATCAGGCCCATGTTATCCACATGCGTCCGGCTCACGTTGAGCACTTCCAGCCGCTTCAAACGTGTCAGGGGATTGATGTTGAGGAAATCTGAACCTGTCAGGTCGAGCTTAATCAGACTCCCCAAAGTTCCAATATCTGAAAGATTCCCAAGCCCGAGATTCCGCAGATTCAAGGCATAAAGTGAGTCGCCCATAGCCCCCACGGCATTACCCAACATGTTTTGAATCCTGGGGTTCAGGCGAGTGATGGTCGCTCCGTTGGGGTCGGGATCAAGCGTCACTTCAAATCGGTTAGGGATCGGTTTACCGGTCGCATCTGTGGCGGGAACCACGGTGGCCCCGATGTCGATCAAACGATTGGTTGCGTCTTGAACCTGCGCCAAAGGCGTCTGCACTGGCCCAAGTTCAGGACGATTGAAAGGTGGAGGCGTTAAAACCAGTTCCGGCTTGGGAACTAAAGGCGGGGCTGGAATATCCAGCTTAGGCATAACCATTGCCACCTTCGGAGGTTCTGGCTGATTCTCAGGCCGAGGGGCTGGTGGAAGTGTGCTTGCAGGCTTTGGCAAAGCCACGGCTGGTTTTGCGGCTGAAGGTGGCTTGATTTCCGGAGGTAAAGTTTCCAGAACTGGTTGACCAGGATTGGTTTCTGTCAATTTAACAGAGGGCGGAACCAAGGCCGGCGTGGACCCTGGGACCGGTGTTGGAATGGCCGCTGGCGAGGTGGTGGCTGACAGTTCTGGTTGCGGCGCTGGCGGAACGACTGTCGTGGCTGGCTTTATCGCTGATTTTGGTGATGGAGGCAATGGTGGAGGCAAACGATCGGCCGGTGTGGGGGCTTCAATCGGCGTATTCAGGACCCCGTCGACCAACCCTGAAATGCGGCCTGGCTGTTTGAGGGCTTTATCAACATCCTGACCAATCGTCATCGGGGCACGGGGCGTGCTTTTCAGTTTGCTGACAAGGCTGAAGCCGTAAATCGCTTCACCCACGATCGCCATGGAGACCAGAACCAGCATCATTCTGAGGATTAGAGACATGGGGAAGTTCCTCGGTTGCGGGTCCTGACCAATCGCCGGCAATTGCAAATCGTGTTCATATTTAAATCATAACAATCAGGCATGCTGTAAGGGAGTGTCGGGGGTCAGGAATTCGTCGGAGTTGGCGATTTGTGGAAATGATTCTGAAAATCCACCTTTCCCGATCATCGAACTCCTGTAAGATAGTAGATATAAGAAAAGAACTCCAGCGTGGACAAATCCGCGCGTTCGGAAGGAGCGTGGCAGGATGGGGTCTCGTCATTACACTCGTTTACAAGCATCTTTGGCAGGTTTTGGGATCGCCATTGGCCTTGGCCTGATGGCCCAGCCGGGGTTTGCCCAACTGCCTCCGAATCCACCTAAAGCCGCTGCTGGTAACGTCCAAGGCAAGACTCCCGGCAAGCCACGTGGAGGGTTGCGAATTGGTGGTGCTCCGACCGCCCAGATCCGCAATCAGGTGGAAAAAAAGAACTCCGTGGATCGCCCAAACCTGAAGTCAGAGCGCGACACCCAATATTTCCGGGTCGCCGTGAGCCGTCCCGATGGCAGTTTCCTGAGCCTGAACTACTACCCTGCCCTGCCCGGCGAGAATCCTCCGGTGATTTTGCTGGTGCATGAGAAGGACCGATCGAGCCGGGATTTTGCCGATAAGATCGAAGAATTCAAAGATCCGAACGGCCTGGCCGCCGAGCTTCAGGGAGATGGATTTGCCGTGATCACGCTCGACGTGGCCGGCCTGAGCGACCCCCGAAAACGGAACGCCAATCTGACCAAGGACGAACCGGCGAAAAAGAATGCCCAGCCAGCTGAAAATCAGGCCACGGGTAACGCGGTGGAACAGGCGGTGCGTGATCTCCGGCTGACGTATCAGTTTCTGGTGGATCGCCACAACAGGCTTGAATTCAACCTCGGAAAGCTGACCATTCTGAATATTGGAGAAGGCGCAAACGCTTCTCTGGAATGGCTTCGCGAAGCCACTCAGCCGCCCCCGGCAATGCCTCATCGCGGAAATGTCAGACACGACCCTAGGCAGAAGCACATCGGCGGCCAAATTGCATCCGGTGGTATGAATTCCGCTACGGATCGTCCATCGGACGTATCGGCCATCATTCTGATCTCGCCCGTGGAGAGCTGGCAGAATGTGAAAACCGCCCCGACTCTGAAAAGCGTGGTGAACGGTTCGCCTGTCAACGTGCTGGCTATCGGAGGCTCGACCGATAAAGCCTCAGCCGATACTCTTAAAGCACTTAAGCCGATTGTGGAACGCCGTGAAAGCCGGCTGAGCAAGGTGGAGACCATGGAAACGGGCCTTCACGGAGCCAGATTCCTCCGGTTTGAGCCAGGGCTGGTTCCGAAGATCAACCGCTTTCTGGAACAGACGGTGGAGTACCAGAAAACCGAGTGGGAACCACGCTATAACCTGACCCCCGTGGCATATAAGTTGTTGGAAGCTGTCTCGAAGACCGCCGCTCAGGCAGAATCCCGGACGGCGGCGGGTGCCGAAAAATCGGCTGAGAAGTCGAAGGATACACCAAAGCCCGCCACCCCTCCAGAGCCTGCCAAACCGGCTGAACCGAAGCCGGAAGCCAAGCCCAAAGCAGAGCCAGCCAAGCCGGCGACAGTACCACCAGTTGAGCCACCAAAGACGGAATCGCCCAAGAATTAAGGATTGAATTTCTCAGATGTTCACAGGACTTGTGCAGTCACTGGGTGAAGTGCTGGAATCGCTGGAAGAGCCTGGTGGGCGACGCCTTACGGTGCGCTGGCCAAGCCTTGATGAACTGGCCGACGGGCCTATCCAGATCGGCGAAAGCATCGCCGTGAACGGCTGTTGCCTGACCGTGATTGAGCATTCCGACGACTGGTTCGCGTTTCAGGCTGGCCCTGAAACCCTCATCAAAACCAATCTGGGACAGCTAGATAAAAGCTCGAAAGTCAATCTGGAGCGAGCTTTAAGGCTCTCAGACAGACTTGGAGGGCATATTGTACAAGGCCACATCGACACCACCGCCACACTGGTGGAGCATCGGGCGGACGGACCCTGGGCGTTTCTTAAGTTCGAACTCAACCCAGCCTGGACACGTCTCATGGTGCCCAAAGGCTCGATCGCCGTGGACGGTGTGAGCCTGACGGTGGTGGACACAGGCCCGGGCTGGTTCACCAATATGCTTATTCCACATACACTTGCAGTGACAACTTTTGGGCTTCGCAAAGTGGGCGAGCCTGTGAACATTGAAACCGACATTCTGGCCAGGCACGTTCAAAGGCTGCTCGAAACCAGCGGTGGAGAATGGTCGCCGGACGGCATCAAGATCTGACGCCAAAGCGACTTACATCACCATCACCACACCTTCCACGGTACGAATCGCGGCATAGATCGACATGACGTGATCGGACGACTGGACGATGACCGTGATGGAGACCGAAGCGTGTCGGCCGGTGGCCGTTTCGCGAGAGGTGTAATTGATATCCGTTTCAGAGACTTCGGCGGTCAATACGGCGGTGACCACCCGATTGACGAAGTCGTTCTCCATGGTCCCGATCACTTTGATCAGAAACTCGCAGGGGAAGCTGTGGACCATGTCCAGCAGATCTTTTCCGGAAGGTTCTGACGGTGGCTGATCCGGAGTGGCCGGAGCGATGGTTAGATCAATTTCGGAGCTGTGGCCGTTTTGTTCGCTCATTTTTTTATTCTATGTTTCTGGTTGAAAATCGGGGCATCGCCGATTGGATCCTCTGAAGAATCATATACACCCCCACCAGCTGGTTTCCAATTCTTTTCGATTTCGTCAGGATTTTCATGCGATCGATCAAGCACGAGACAAAGAACTACCAGCGGCTTTTGGAATGATTTTGGATCAGGCCGAAAATAACTTCCGTTTTTCAAGCGAACCGTGGCCTATCGCCCTGCGGCTTCTTTCTAACCGGTCTTGGCGCTAGCCCCGGTTGGTTTTGGCTTTATCTAGCCGGTCTTGGCGATAGCCCCGGTTGGTTTTGGCTTTATCTAGCCGGTCTTGGCGATAGCCCCGGTTGG
>CAMBZY010000343.1 GCA_945872325.1 Candidatus Kuenenia stuttgartensis
TTAAAACTTGCATCGATCAGGGATTGATCCCAAAATCTTTTAGAATCCGTTTCGCGTCACCCTCGTTGGTCGATTTGAAACTGTATCTGCCCAATGTTTTTCCATCTTTGGCTGTAATAATCGTGACATGATCATCACGATTGATGGCCCAGGCAGGTGGGCCAAAAGGATCGCCTGGCCAGACAGTGTAAGTGGTCATCGCCAGTTTCAGAGACTGCTGAACTCGTGGTAAATGTTCACGAAACCGCTCCACTTCATTATTCGAGAGCCATACAGCCACAAGAGTTCCATCCGTAACACCGGATTTGATATTTTGATCAAGCTCACGCAGAAGACGGGCCACTGGCCTGTCCCAATGTTCGGCCTGAATGAAAAAATAGAGAGTTGGGTTTTTACCACTTTTGGCGGTCAATTCGACTTTCTGACCTTCGTTTTCTCCTACACAAACCATCGCCTCAAGCGGAGGAACAGGCTTGCCGATCGGGGTACCGGTCGATACGTCCTGCCCCAATATCAAATCAGGGCTAAAAACAAGCAGGATCGTCAAGAATAACGGTCTGATCCCGCTGAGACGGCCATAGTTCAGGTTCATGATCATTCACAGTCTAGTTGTTGAATTGGGATTTCAAGAATGGGGACGTCGAATGGCTAGAAGAGATGTCAATCTGGATGCCAATTCATCCCATGGCGTTTGAAATTCTATTTCAGATGCAATCGATTCATAACCTTCAAATGGTTTTGGACGGCCACTTTCATCGATTTGAACAAATTGCATGAGAGCATCCATCCAAGGCTTGTCACGGCCCCTTAATGGAGATCCGTAAAGGCCAACAACGATCTGTGCTGACCTCTGGAACAGAACCACGCCGCGGATCTGAACCACTTCACCGATCGGGACAGGTTCCAGACAGCGCAGGTCAACCACTCGTTTGAGCACCAGATTCGCAGATGTACCGATGGTACGGTAGCCCGTGGAATAAGCGGATTCCAAGGCCAGTGCCACGAGACTGCCCGCATAAAGTGTACCGTGGTGGTTCGCTTCACGCGGAAGTATCAACCGGTGAGTCAAAGTCTCAAGTTCATTGGTCATCAGACATTCCTGCTCCTCTATGTGAGCCTTAACGTCCCCAAATCCAACGAATCCGTCAACCTCAATTCTTCGCAATCAATCGACCCAGCACATCGGATTCTTTCAATTCAATATCGGTAACGGATTCGCTTTGACAGGTTGCGTATCAACACGTGCCAGAGCCTCTGGCCCGTGATCAATATATTCATAGAAAACGTTACGCTGACGAGGGATATAACCTGACTCGCGAATCGCTCCCTGAATTTCTTTCAATGTCAGGTGGTGCACTGTTCCAGCTTGACTGACCACATTTTCTTCGATCATCAACGATCCCATATCGTTGGCACCAAAATACAGGGCCACCTGACCGATCTTGCCACCCTGAGTCACCCACGAGCTTTGAATGTTGGGCACGTTATCCAGATAAAGCCGGCTGATGGCCTGCACTCTCAGGTACTCAAATGCACCAGCAGCAGGCACTTCCGCCATGTCTGTATGTTCAGGCTGAAAGGTCCAGCTGATGAATGCCGTCAGACCACCCGTCTCATCTTGAAGCTGGCGGATTCTGTCCATGTGCTCGACCCGTTCCTCGAGCGTTTCAATATGACCAAACATCATTGTAGCCGATGACTTACCGCCCATTTTGTGCCACACCCGGTGCACGTTTAACCAGTCATCGGTCAAAACCTTCCCACGAGTGATGGCTTTACGAACCCGGTCCACCAGAATCTCTCCACCACCGCCCGGCAAGCTGCCCAGTCCAGCCTCTTTCAACTCGCCCAGAACCTGCTCTAAAGGCATTCTGTAGAGTTTGCTGAAGAAGTGGATTTCAGGAGGGCTGAAGCCATGAATATTGACGTTGGGGTAATGCGATTTAATGGTACGAAGCAGTTCCAGATACCAACTCCAGGGAAGGTCCGGATGTAGCCCGCCTTGCATCAGGATCTGATCGCCGCCAAGTTCCACAGTTTCTTTGATTTTCTGAAGGATGACGTCTGTATCCAGAACGTAAGCCTCAGTATCATTTACCTTTCGGTAAAACGCACAGAAATCGCAGACGGCTGCACAGACGTTGGAATAATTGATATTCCGGTCGATGTTGTAAGTGCGGTAAGGCTCTGGATGCATACGCTTACATACGGCATCAGCAGCACGGCCGAGTTCGTGGAGGCGGCCTTCTCGCATCAAAATCACGCCTTCGTCGAACGTGATTCGACGACCGTCAACCGCGGCACGCAAAATTTCCTGAACTGTGGAGGACAACGTCGCACCTCTCGGGCACAAGGCCCAATGCCTCGGCCTTGGCTGCAAAGAGCCTCAGGCCGGCCAATTCTGGCTCGTCAAGTTGATAGGTAATTTGATGAGTTAGGTAAGTCACACATTCTTCAAGCCCCAGCCCGAGGCTTGCCGCATGGGCAGACGCAATTTCACGGGCGTGGGCTACGCCGTCTTCCCGGCACGTTCGTAGAACTGTCGAGATCTGATCCAAGTCAAGCCCTATTCTCGGTTTAGCGACCCAAAGGGCGAATACGAACGGCAACCCCGTCCAGCGATTCCACGCCTCACCCAGGTCGATCACGGTATGGTATCGCCATTCAGGTAACCGCATGGCACGGTCGCCGATCACCAGAACGGCATCGGCGGTAGATTCTTCCGGAGGAACTCCGATAGGAAGCTCTTCAAGTTGTTCGGGACGCACTCCATAAAGCCCGTCAAGCAAAACGCGACACAGGGCCTGGCTTGTGCGTGAACCTTCATCTAAAGCGAGCCGTTGAATCTCATTAGGTGGAACGTGACTAAGCAGTTTCACGCTTCGAACCACGCCTTTGGTACCGATCGCCGCACCGGGAAGTGCGATATAGTTGTGTTCTTTGATGCCTCTTAAAAATTCCACGGAAGGAATCAAAGCCACATCGAGATTGCCGTTCGCCAGACTGTCGGCCAGCCGGCTGGGCAGGTCGAGTTCGAAGGTAGCTGTAGGCAGACGATCCTCCAAGCCGTAATAGAGCGGCTTGGCGTTGAAGTATCTGACGAGCCCAAACCTAATTCCAGAAAGCACTTGAGTGCCCTCCTTCAAATACGGTTCTACCAGATCGATCTGCCGGCTGACACTTCTGACAGAAATTTCAGAAGACACCGAAATTATATGCTCAAATTTGTCATCAACAAGACCAATCAGCGGTTGGCCGTTATCAATAAAGTGGATCAGGGCTGTTTCCGATTCAAAACCATCAAGCCCCCAATCGCTGTACCGGCGGCGATCCATAACAGGCCAGAGCCCGTGAGCAAGGCCAAGGCTACGACCAATCCAATCACCGCGCCCGGAATCCTCCACGGTTTGAGCCTCAAGCTCTGTATAAACATCATCTTAAAGATTCTCAGACCATCTCTGACGGCCCTTAACTTTGATTCCGTACCAGCCACTCGTGGAAGATAGGAAACCGGTTTTTCCAGAACTTTGTAGCCACCGGCGAGCGCCTGGCAAACGATTTCCGTTTCAATCTCAAAACCTTTTGATTTGAGCCTGACACCTTTGAGAAATTTAGGCCCAAAAACGCGGTAGCCTGAAAGCATGTCGCCACCGGAAATACCCATGACCACAACAAATGCGGCTCTGATCAGAATATTTCCAAAGCCTCTGACAGGACTCATGGCGCCCATCTCAGCGACAGGCACGCGAGCTCCCACACTCATATCCGCCTGTCCGTTCAAGACTGGCTCCAGAAGTGGGTAAACCGCGTTGGCAGGATAAGTTCCGTCGCCGTCGGCCATGATCACGGCATCGTAATCAGCCAATTCCGTAAACATGGTTCGAACGACAAATCCCTTGCCCTGCCGCATCACGGGTACAACACGCACCCCAAGCCCCTCGGCTATCGCGCCTGAGCCGTCCGTGGAATTGTTGTCGAACACCAGAATTTCGGCTTCAGGCAACGCTTTCCGCCATTCATTGATGACCTGCGGAAGTGCGGGAGCCTCGTTATAGCACGGAAGGGCTACGGCAACTTTTTTGCCAGTAAGATCAAGCCCCGGTTTATCGGAAGTATTTGGCAGCATGCCTGTTATGGCGTTCTTGAGATGAACTGTACTAGATCTGACGTTCCGAGAGTTGCGGAAAGACAACCTTATCTTAACATGGTTGCAACCCGTTTTTGAATCCCAAGATCGCAAACGATCAATCAAACTCTTGCTCATTCACGAAAATAGTCGATAATAATTTTTGGATGATATAGAAGCTTCGTTGAGATCATCCTCTGGATCTCACCACAGTACCTCTCGTTACGCCCTCCACTTGCATTCTGGCCTCCGGACCCTCTCGATGAATCTACCACATCAACATGCCATCGGAATGATTCGCCGAGAGTTCCTTCAAGTGGGCTTCTCTGGCCTTTTGAGCCTCT
>CAMBZY010000344.1 GCA_945872325.1 Candidatus Kuenenia stuttgartensis
GAGGAGCGTCTGACATCGGCTGCACCGACGGCCCGGATTGTCAAGGAACTACTGGTTTAAAGCTCAGTTCGGCAGGATTTCGAGAATATTCTGAGACCAGATTTTCCAATCCGTTCCGTCTTGACGAAACGAGATCATGAAATCGGCTGTATTATCTCGAAATTCAATTTTACCGGCAATCTTGGATGTCCGAATCTTAACACGTGCGACAGCATAGGTTTCATCACGTCCAATGAAATGAAATCCAGTCATGGTATAACTTAAATCAAGGGCTTCGAAAAGCTGCTTTGAAATCTGTTCCGTACCGCCATATGACGACGATTTCGGGTGAATTGTTGCAATTGCGGCCGCCAGATCTTCCTTCTGGTTGGCTCCACAATTCGCTTTAACGACATTTTCGAGCTTGTCTATAAATTCCTGAGTCACCTTGTTTGAATCGCTGATCGTTTTGTCAGGCGTCTGCACAGGCTTCGTTTCTGACTGTGCGAATGCTGTCCCGGCGATCAGGAATACCAGAAAATGCCGGATATCAATTCGAGCAAGCTGGATCATCATTTTTATGTTCCTGTGATCTGCATCTACGATGAAAAAAGGGGCAGGTGAACTGCCCCACTTTCGGTCATTTTTTTCAGCGAATTTCGACTCAATCAGGCCGGCCGGCTGAGAGGCCACCGCCCGAACCACTGCGACGCCCACCTGGGCCTTGTCCACCCGGAAAACCTTGTCCGCCTGGAAAACCTTGCCCACCCGGTCCGCCTGGTCCACCGGGGCCTGCTGCGCCTTCCTGAGCGGGTGCCAAAGGATCGGCTCCGAGGGCCAAAGTCACAATCACATCGCCGGTCATGCTCGGCTTTTTATCTTCGCCCACCTTGCCGTAGAGCAATTTACCCTGATCGTCCTTGCGGTCAGGCCCTACGGAATAAATGGCTGGGCCGTTGCCTGTCCAGATCATTTTCAGGGGCTTCCCGCTGAATGTATCGAGTGGTGCGCCTTCGAGCTTCGCCTCTTTGGCCACTTCTTCGAGGGTTTTGCCCTTGGGCGTGGTTTTCTTGGTCACATACCAGCGGCGAGTGGCAGAGAGAGATTCCATGAGGCTTTGATTTGTCTGGAATTGCTCAATTTCATCGACAATCTGCGAGAAGTTGATCCGAGTGATGCTTACCTGGCCCTCCAGCGTTGTCATCAGGGTGTTATGGTCGATCTTCCCAGATCCGCCGGTTTTGGCTGCAATGTTGGCCATTGTCTCTTTGGTGAGCATCGCGCCCAGGACATCCTTTACCGTTTTTTGATTCGACTGGTTGATTGTTTCGCCAAGGCTCGCCAAATCGTCGATTGATCCCACGTTGTCGATCGCCGCAAGTTGCTCTTTCAACGACTTCGCCAGCCCCAATCGAATCTTATTGACATTTTCTTCCGATAATAATGCGGATATCAAGGCGTCCGCCTGATCCAGATCAGGGCCTTTCAATGGAGATGCCGCTTCTGGCAACTGGCTCATCATGGCTTTGAAAGCTCCAGGCTTTGAGAGTTTCTGGAATTTCACAAGCTGAACCAGATATTCGGATTTCAGCATTTCTGGCAAAAGTGAAAACGTGGTATCGCGATAATTCTTTAATTGCGTCAAAATCTCATCGCAATCTTTTTGATTCAGGCGCGAGTTCAGGAGAATTGGCAAAGTGGATTGCAATGTGGTTTTGTGAAGAAAAATCACAACCTGACCTGTGACACTTACGGCTCGTGGCTGTAAATCAATTCCCAGACGAAGTACATCGCCAAACTTTGCAATAGCGCCTTTTTTATCGCCTCTGGCCAGGTCGGCATAAATCAGAGGTCCCGCCAGCGGTGCCACAAAAAATGAGGACTGCACATGAGGCAAAGGGCTACCGATGCCAGTCGGGATCACACAATCTGACATCTTGTGTGCTTCATGAAGCTTTGCAAACAGGACCCGGTAAGGCCCCACAGCCTTTTCGATGGCATTTGCATCCCACTGGCGGGGGTTGGGATTCGCCGAAACCCATTCAAATGCGGTCTTCAAACGCTCCTGGCGCTCTTTCAGGCCTGCTTCAAATGCCTCTTTTGGCTCCACGCTTTGCATCACGGCTGCATAAACGTCTGGAAATTCGGTCAAAGCATCCAGAACCAATGGCCCTGCATTGGCATTTTCAGCCGGCATTCCAAAATAGTTTTTGGTATTAAACGGAGCGCCTTTGACGAGCTCCGCAGGTGCTTCAATCACGGCATCTTTATAGCGGCGTGGGACCATCTTGAAGCTCGGAACCGGTGCCGGGCCCTGCTTCGCTTCGGATCCACCTGGCTGACTCAGACCACCTGATGCAATACCCTCTGATTGTTCACCGGCGGTGGCGTCGTCGCTTCCTGAAATGCCTCGTTTTTTGCTCTGGGCCAGTGCCTCTGGGCTCGCCGACAAAGTGGCGGTCAAAACCGCTCCTGCCAGCAACACTCGTTTTTCCAGCAAAGAGCTTATCAATCGGGCGAATCGGCTCATGAATCATGGCTCCGATATTTGTTCGAGTCAAAAACTCGAAAAGGGAGGGGGTCCGCAGGTATCCAGATGATAACCCTACAGTTTCCTGCGTGTTAGACCTCTGTGTCAAGAGTCTTCTGGTCGTTGTTGGTCAGATGGAAAGATTTTGGCTCATGCCGAATTTCGGGGTGGTTCTTAAAGTGCTTTTGTATTTGGCTTTAAGCACCAACGGTGCGGCCCATACCAGCCAAGGCCAGCGGCCTTGGTTTTGAGGACGACAAAGAAGAAGCCCTACCTGATTCCTCCCAACGCTCGGCCCCTGGACCTTTTGGTCCTGGGGCCGAGCGGTGGGAGGATGGTAATTATTTACCTCTTATTGGCTTACGAGTACCTTGGGCGTTGCCCAAGGCTGGTATGGGTTGGGCCTTTGGCCCTAAAACCAGATCATATGGAATGTTGGCACCCCCGAATCCGGCGTGAGTCAAGATTTTGTGCTCTTGGCAGACGATTTACCGCTTGAAAAACCTCGTAATCCAACGATTCAGCCAATCCACTCAATAGATTCGTGGCACCGTTCCCGGTAAAATCATTGGTGCCATCCGACTCACCGACTTTGACAGAATGACGACTCAATTGATCGACCTCGACGCCAACGCCACCACTGCCTTGGATCCACGCGTTCTTGAAGCCATGAGGCCTCACCTTCTGGCTGGCGGGAACCCTGAAAGTCGCCACTCTCTGGGCCGACTCGCTCGCAAAGCCTGGGATGATGCCCGTGAAAAAACGGCTTCGATCCTTGGTGCAGATCCTGACGAACTGACCTTCACCTCTGGCGGAACAGAAGCCAATAATGCGGCCTTGATCGGGCTTTTGAACCGTCGTCTCAAGGCGCATCCGAATCCGTTGCCCACCGTCGTTCTGTCAACAATCGAACACCCGGCCGTGGCTGAACAGGTTGCATATCTTCAAAAAAAAGGGTTGATTGAAACTCTCCACGCACCTGTTCAGGCCAATGGTCAAGCGTCTCCTTCCATATGGAATGCATTTCTCACTGCCGAAAATAAGCCAATTCTTGCCACCTGTATGCTCGCCAATAATGAAACAGGCGCCATTCAGCCTGTGGCTGCACTTGCGGCCATCGCTGCCGAACACGGGATTGCATTTCATACAGATGCTGTTCAAGCGGTGGGCCGAACTGCAGTGAATTTTCATCAACTTGGCGTGACTACGCTCGCGGCTGGTTCCCATAAAATGCATGGGCCACCGGGGATCGGAATTTTATTGGTTCGAAATGGTACAAAGATCGAGCCTCTGATGTATGGTGGAGGCCAGCAGCGTGGCCTTCGGCCTGGAACTCCGGTTGTCGCTTTGGGAGTCGGCTTGGCCAAGGCGCTGGAGCTTTGGGATCTCGATAAAACGGCTCGCGAATCGCGCTGGCTGAGCTTTAAAGCACAGTTTCTCGATGAATTGCAATCGCAACTCAGTCAGACGACCATCAAGATTGAGCTTAACAGCCTGGAAGATGCCTCCGAATGCCTGCCCCAGACGCTGAATCTTTGGCTTAATCATCCGCAAATTGTTGGTGAAGTGGCTTTGATTCAGCTTGACCTTGAGGGGTTGGCGATCAGTCTTGGCTCTGCGTGTGCATCGGGTAGCAATCGGCCCTCGCCTGTATTGAAAGCGATGGGTTTTGCGGACGATCGGGCCAGATCCTCAATCAGGATCAGTTTTTCTGGATTGACAACGGCACAGGAAGTCTCAGAGTCTGCCACCATTCTGGCTCGGACTGCATTAAGACTGATCCAGAGTGAGGATGGGAATGATACGGAAATTGTGATTGAAAGGGCGCGCAGGCGGTTTCATCATTGACGGGTCAATTGTAAAATACGATGACTCGATATGGTTGATGAATTCGGATGATAGCAGAACATGAGCAAGCGTCGACAAAAACCATCTGAAACGGTAAATAAATCCAGGCA
>CAMBZY010000345.1 GCA_945872325.1 Candidatus Kuenenia stuttgartensis
TCGCCGACCAGAATTACATTTCCTTCGCTGATCGCAGGCAGACCGGTGATCTGGAGAAAGAAAATACTCCCGGCAGTTGCCACCTTTTGTAACGGATTTGAAAGAATCGCGTTTAACACAGGTGGAAGTGGGATCATAAAGCCTAGAAACAGGATCGAAGGCAGGGCCCAGAAAAACAGATGAAATCCTCCGATCGCCAAAATCAATGCACCTGCCACAGCCGGTATTGTCATTTCTTCTACCCACGGAAGGTTGCGCTCGTGGAGCGGGATGCGTGCTGCGAGGATCAGGATTAACGGGATAAAACAAAACCATCTGGATCTGACCTTGGTGGTATCGAGTTTCTCTCGACGTTCCCAGAGTATGTAAAGCGCTATGGGAATGACGAAAAATCCGTGCGAATAATTTGGGTCGTCACTCCACTTCGAAACAAGCGCAGCAAAGCTCTGAAAATAGGCGACTGTGAATGCCAAAGCGATCGCAATCGTTGCGCTTAATACAACATATGGTTTTGCATATGTTGCAGGTGATGGTGTCTGTTGGATCTCGATTGCAGTCATTTCCCTAAAAGTCTCCTTTGTCATGGTTTTATTACACAATTTCTACGTCGATTTCCACAACATCAGACGCCGATTCCGGATCTTGATGGGCATCATCGCCGTATCCATATCCGTATCCGTAACCATATCCTCCGTAGGTTGCCGAAGCGTTTCGGACACCATTCACGACGGCTCCCAGAACGGGTGCCCTTAAGGCTGACAGGCGTTTATAAGCGCGTTCAATCATTTGAAACCGGCTTGTATCGTATCTCACAGCCAGAACAATTCCCTGAACCCATTTGCCGAATATGAGGGCATCAGGAACGGGTAGGACCGGAGCTGAGTCGATAATAACCATCTCGTAGGTCTCACGCAAATGGGCGATGATTTTGCCCAGCTTCGGGCCTTCCAGGATCCGGCTTGGGTCGCCGTGGATCGTGCCGGCCGGGAGTAGATAAAACCCTCCGCCTTCACCAATTCGGACCAGGCATTTTTCGATACTGGTACCACCCTTGAGAATATTGGTCAGGCCGGGCAGTTCCACAGCTTCCAAGGTGCGTGTCAGAGTCGGGTTGCGCAAATCTCCGTCAATCACCACCGTGGTGATTCCTGCATTGGCGCAGCGGCCTGCAAGCTGTGCTGAAAGCGTGGTTTTGCCTTCTCCGCCGAATGCGCTGGTGATCAGAACAGAATGATGGAGGCCATCGCCTCCGAGACTTGACGAAATGGCCACCCGGAGATGGTCGATGGACTGGATGTATTCGACCAATTGACGCCTGAGGCGTGTTTCATCGATTCCGCCCATGAGCTTTCTGGCCGATCGGGGGTTCGGCAAAGGTGGGACAACTCCGAGCACTTCAAGCCTTGAACGATGGGTGAGATCGTCTGGATTTGAAACCCTTCCGGAACGGACTTCCACCAGCACACAAAGGCCTGCAACGGCGAGAAACATGCCGAGGGGGGCCATGGCCATGAACCTCCAGCGTTTGTCGTTGGATGGGAGGCCGATGGGCCGGGCGGTTTGGATCAGGCTGATTTGAGTTTGACCCTGACTTTCAAATTGCAATTGTTCAAGGGCACGCTGAACGCTGTCCAGAATGGACTCTGAGCGCGAAAGGTCGGCCCTTCGAAATGCAAGCTGAAGCTCTTTGGATTCATCGTTTTCGAGCGTGATCTTACTTTCCTGCATATTCTTGCGGATGGATTTTTCACGCACCATGAGATCGTGATACTGATTTTCAGCCTCGCGGAGTTCCCGATCAAGTGTGGATGTGGTCTGCCCTGCCCCTTGCTGGGCGAGTTGTTTTTCAATGATCGGGCGACGACGTTCCCACAAGACTTTGATTTTGGTTTTAATATCCGATATCCGCTCGTTCATATCTCTGTGCGTTACATCCTGACCACGCGAGACTTTATTGAGCTTTTCCAGGCGACTTTTCGAGGCGTCGAGTGCGTCGGCCAGTTCAGCAACATCGGCATCGGCATAAAACGCTTCGTAGGTGGCATCCTGAAGATTCTGGCGATGCGAAAAAGCCACAGGCTGAGCCAGTTCACCGCGAAGCCGTTCGACGCGACTTTCGGCAGAAATCCGCTCAAATTCGAGTTCACTCAAAGCCTGAGACAGGCGCGTATATTCTGCCAGGGTCAGCCTCGACCGGTCTTTGATCAGTTCCGGGTCAGCAGCGCCGAGTTCCGAGCCGAGCAGCTGGATATTCCGGCGGAGGTCTTCCACCTCTTTATTGCGTCTCTCCAGCTCGCGGGTCAGTTTCCCAATCTGTGCCGTGGTGGTTTCGTTGGCCCATCGGCCCGCCTGCTTGAGATAGCTTTTTACGACAGAGTTGACGATTTCCGTAGCATTCTGGGGCGATGTGCCGACCATCTGAACTTCAATCAGCTCGCTGTTGAGCCGATCGACGACGTTGATTTTTTTATCCATCACGAACTCGGGCGATGCGCTGTCCTTAAGCTCTGTGAGCTGAAGAATTTCCGGGTTCTCCGAGACCGCATCTGAAAGAACGTCAGGTGCCTTGATCAGTTGCATATGCGTGCGTTTGATCTGGTCGATACTGAGGGTGTTGAGCGATGGGCCGAGGATGCTGGCCCGGGGCGGTTCGACTCGCAGGAGGGCAAACGATAAAAACGTTGGTTTTACCCGGGTAAATGCCAGAAACATCAATCCACCGCTGGTGATCGACCAGAGCAAAGCCGCCTGCCACCAGTGCCTTCGGATGGCTCTCCAGACAGTTCCAAGGCCGATCCCTTTTGGGGAATGGTCTTGTTCCTGATGATCATAACCAGGGTTGCTCCAGAGAGCGGGCCCCTGGTGATGGGCTTGAGTATGGGCAGGGAGTTGGGAGGAGAGATTTTGATTTCGTGGGTCGTGGTGCTGATTGTTCATCATTTTTTTAAAATCAATCATTCAAGAAAAACAGGCTTGCGAGACTGGTGAACGAATCAACGAGGGTTGTGATTTGCCGTGTTGCGCGTGATCAGTGTAGGGACAGGTTTTAGCGAACCGCCATCGACTTTGGATTCGAAGACGGGCAGGAGTCTGGCGAGCAGATCTTCACAGGGGTTGGCTTGATTGGCTCGACCGTCGGCCGATTCACTTGGTGCAAGTCCTCTGGCCACCTGAATTTTAAACATTCCAGGAAGGCGGCCAAACTTACTTGGCTGACCGAGATCAAGGGCATAGATATCGCTATATCGCCAGACATAATAGACTTGCTGACGGTCTGCAAGGCCCCCTTCACCACGCTGAAAAACGAGGTTTTTGAAGCCAATCGACCGTTGGTCAGGCGGGGTTCCAAACCCGACAGGGCGGAGATCCCCACCACCGACGAGCTTATAACCGGCGTTCGGGTAACAGGCGTCAGGCTTGTGGTAACCCATTTCAGCGGCAGGGCCATAGAGCATCAGGAGTTCGACCACAGCGCCGGTTTGCTGGTTGGAATAGCGCCTCATGATGTAGTCAGTGCTGCCGGTTTTGCGAGCGATGAACGGGTCAAGTTCTTGATCGACGCCTTGCCAGGGACCGATGCTGATCGGGATCTCAGAGAGCGGAAAAGGGCTGAACTGAGTAGCCATAATCCTTTGATTCACAGAGGCTTCCATACGGTATCGAACGCCCATCGAGATGCAGAGCAAAATAAAGGCGAACACAGCTCCAGGAATCACGCGACGTTCGAGAGAACGGCTGCCGGGAGTGGTCTCAGGCGGTGATGGGGCGGTTGTATGATGCGATGAGGTGAATACAGGCGGCACAACTTAAGCCTCTCAGGGGTGCAATGAAAGAACTGGCTCAACCAGACCAAACTACTCTGAACGAATCTCTTACCTAACCATCCTATGTTACCAGTTAAACACGGTCTCAGGCAAAACTGAAAACATAGATAGGAGTATCATACATCCCGGAATGGCTTTGGGTCAAATGGGCGCGTTCATGAAGCGTGTTGACGGTGACGGAAAGCGACATGAGGGGATGGGAGAGAGGGATGGTTCCTTGCCGGGATTGTCGATAGGGTCGGTTCGAATTTCCAACAGAAACCGGCGATAGTCCCATCTTTCTAGCCGGTCTTTGCGCTAGCCCCGGTTCGAATTTACAACAGGAACAGGGATTGGTAAATCAAAACAACCGGGGCTAGCGCAATCTTACTAGCCGGGCTTGGCGCTAGCCCCGGTTCGAATTTACAACAGAAACAGGGATTGGTAAATCAAAACAACCGGAGCTAGCGCAATCTTACTAGCCGGGCTTGGCGCTAGCCCCGGTTCGAATATTTAACACAAACCGGGATTGATAAAGCCAAAACAACCGGGGCTAGCGCCAAGACCGGCTAGGTAAAACCAAAGCAACCGGGGCTTATTTTTGGCCTGACCATAAGGGATAGGCCGGGAATATGCCCTCCAATTGAAGAGTTCTTCGA
>CAMBZY010000346.1 GCA_945872325.1 Candidatus Kuenenia stuttgartensis
TCCGGCGGTTGGTGATGTCGGTGCCGATCTGACCGCCCTGAACCACATAAATGTCGAGCCATCCATCGTTGTCAAAATCGAGCACACCGACTCCGCCGGACATGGTTTCAGGAAGCTGCATTTCCGCCGTCTGGCCATTGTTGAAGGTAAAGTTCAGGCCCGATTGAGCCGCGATATCGGTGAACCTGGGCCATATTTGCGGATTGGGAGGTGCCGATTTTTGATTCGAGTCAGGGCGTGCATTTAAATCCTGTAAAGGTGGTTTCAGGCCCGTTTTGAGGAGGACCTGAGCCAGTGTTTCGCCTTGATCGAATTTGAGGGAGTTTTTAATCGTTGCAAGAATTGCCGCATCATCTGGTTTGGGGCTACGGATTGCCGACCAGGATTCCTGATCGAACTTTCGGGCCAGTTGTCCTGAGATTTTCGCCAGTTCTGAACTTGGCCCATCGGCGGTAAGATCATCGCCTGAAAGCAGGATTTTGCGTACCCGATCTTTAGCTTTGTCCAAATCGGCCTTGAGCTCGTAATATCGCTTGGATTCAGCAGATTTCCCTGCTGTCAGGGCGATTTCAGCCAGCCTCTGAAGAGCTTCTCCGCGAGCTGGATCAAGCTTTATGAGACTCTCAAGGGTTTGCCGCTCGTGGTCAGTATCAGAAAGACGGCCCCAAAGCCATACCTGAATGGCCAATGGGTCGGTTGATTCCAGATAGCCAACGGGTAAATGTTCAGCGGCCGCCCACAGGCCTTTCACATCTTGTTCCGCCATGCTCAGGCCGAGAAAAGCACGCCAGATGGCGGGGTCATTTTTATCGGAATTGAGGCTCTGAGATTCCGTAAGATGCTGGCGGGCCTCATCAAATCGACCTGTGAGAGTGGATACGACACCGAAGCCGAGCTTCACACGGTCGTCGGTGGGCATGGCTTTCTCGAGCGCACGACGCCACGATTCCACGGGCTGAGGAGAATAATCGGTGAGCCAGAGTTCACGGAGCAGTTCGACGCGATCATCTCGTACATGAAACGAGGCTCGCAGAACGCGTTTGATATCTTCTGCACGGCCCTCGAAACGATAGAGCCGTGAAAGAGCTTTGAGTATCGGACCAGCGTCTTTGGCATGATGGAGATATTCGAGGCCTGATTTCAGAGCTTCTTCTGCCAGTCGATACTGACCTGTATTGATATGTATTGTGGCGAGTGGGGCCATCGCCTGAGTATAAAACGGGCTCGACTGTTCCACCCTTCCAAATTCTTCGATCGCGCGAGATGGCTGGCCCAACGATGCCATGCACATACCCAGCTCATAATAAATTTCTGACTTCGAATGGCCAGAAGAATCAAATTTTCCCGACTTCAGCAAGGTCTGCAATAAGTTGACGGCTCGGCTGAAATGCTGATCCGCCATTTCCTGACGGATATTTCGCAGGTTTTCTGAGTACTGATGATCCTGACGGGTTCGCCAGGATCTCCAGACCATGATAGAGGCCAGGACCAAGCCGATTGCTAATACGGAGAGAAGCAAAACTTGCCTGATTCTGGAGTTCTTCATATTGTTCACAATTCTGGTCAGATCATATTCCGACTTATTTCTTGGCTTCAGTTGCCGGTTCGGCAGCTGGTTCGGCAGCAGGAGCCGACTTGGCCTTAGCCTTGGCCTTGCCCTGATCGCCAGGGGTCATTTTAGGCAGGGCGGCTGCTGGGGTGAAGTTCTTGCTCATGTCGATATTCTTTGGAACACCGGTATCAGAGACAGAAGCACCGCAACCGACCATTCCGAGACAAAGCAGGGATGCCAGTGAAAAGCTGATTCTGGAACGCATAACAGTAGGGCCTCATGAAGTTGGATAGAACTGGTGTCAAACGCGATATTCACAGGGCAGATCCGTTCATGGAGAACACGCCAAACCGAGATCTACCAAGTGGGTACGATGATGATCCCTGATCCATATTTTACGAGAAAATATGGACAAGGGACAGGGATTAATCAGAGAGCATCAGGAATCAATACGCGTCAGCGCTGATCACTTCGCCCAAGTTCTTGGTTCCCAAAGCCCACCAGACTTGTGGTGAGATCGAGTCTTTGATGAACTTGACGGAACCGTCAGCCATACAAAGATTCACGCCGCCCGGGTGATTACTGGTCGCAGTGATCATGGCACTGGTGCCGCCCCAGACATTTGCGCAACAAGTGTCGGATGCTGTGTAGCATGAATTCTTGTTAGGCGTGTTGAAGTGGGTGTAAGCCATGTTCGACGTGTGCCATGGGTATGACAGCGAGTAGTGAGCACCGCTCAGGTATGACCCAGCAGATCCCTGGCTGGCAGGAATGCTTTGGCAAGCTGCGATGGCAGCGGTTGGATTGGCGGTTGGGCCCTGGTTGTAGCCACCAGGATAATTGGCCAGGAAGATCCCCCGCTTTGAGGTTGGGCTACCTTGGTAGACGACCTCATTGCCAGCAATACCCAGCAGTTTTTCGCTGAAGAGGGCTGTGTTTGAGGTGCCGTCCGAGATCGACTCGAAACCGAAATAGGCCATCTGGGCGTCGTTGCCCCACCAGGCAGCAGGATTGTTGGTAAAGTTCTGGACAATCGTTCCGGACCAGTTCTTCACGATCCCAGGACCACCGTGATTACCGTGGTAGCTGCTCGGGCCCCATGGATCGGCAGGACGTGCTTTAGAGCTGTCAGAAGGACAGATCAAGCTGGCAATCTTATTAAAGCCCGTGGTGTAGTTGGGCGGGAGGTCGGCACTTCGATTGAAGTTAAAAGCATTGTAAGCCGCCGTTTGCTCCATATTAGGCAAGATCGCAACCGCCCAGCTTGCACACCAGCCCCAGCCTTCACCTTGACCAGGAACGGTTGTCGAAGCTGCACCCAGGAATGAGCCTTCAGCAGGCAGAACCTGATTGGAGTCATGATAGTTGTGGACAGCCAGCCCAAGCTGCTTCAGATTGTTGATGCACTGGGCCCGTCGAGCTGCTTCGCGTGCTGATTGCACAGCAGGCAACAGCAGGGAAATCAAAACAGCGATAATTGCGATAACAACAAGGAGTTCGATCAGGGTGAATCCTGATCTGCGAGTCATTCTCGGAGCCATGATAAATCCTTTCTAAAAATCCATACATACGCGATCAAAAAACCTGCTGGTCACACAGGTTAAATGGAGGGAATTATGGGTTCTGAGACGAGGAGCGGTTGGTTGTTCAATGTCTGGACAGAATGTCCAACTGTTAAACTATCGTGAATGTTCAAGAGTGGCAATAAGAAAATCTCAAGAAATTTTATTTAAGATTTGACCTGATCTTTATCCAGGTTATAGCTGGCCTCAATCCTATAAGCATTTTGAATGATATGCCATGATGCGTATTAACAATACCTCTGAATGTATCGCCGGTCCTCACAGAAATCGTTGCACTGCCCCCCTGCCAGCACGGGATTTGGCCATTCCAGTCAATACGCATGTAATATGTCACAGACAAGTCATTTGCACTGGATTAACCAGCTATGTCAGGGGATGTGGCCTACATTATAAGTGAACTCTTTGATGATGATGTATCGCCGGGGAGTGACTCGATCATCATCCACCTGACAGGTTCCGGATTGACTTCATTTCTTCACGGCTCAGTTTGCCATCATCATTGGTGTCCAGAGTTTTGAAAACAGTGTTCATCCGTTCCGGATCATCTCTCAGTCGTGGAACTAAGTTTTTCAACATCTGCATCTCATCAATGGTCAAAGCGTTGTCTTTATTCTTGTCCATCAGATTGAAAAACCGCTCGCGACGTTCAGCCGGAGTTTTCCCACCAATCAGTGCCGCCAGTGGCCCGGCGACCTGCGACTGGAATTCGGCCTTGGGGCCAGTCACTTCATATTCCGTATACCCCAGCATCATCTCTTCGTCGGTCTGCTGACCCCAATAAACGGTTTTTGTCGGGTCAGGGTTGGCCTTGTTCGCATCGCTGTTGTCGTAAGTCGCTGTGGCGATGATCACAGAGCCTTTGGGTACCGCGATTGGTTTTGCGAGCTGGTAACGCAATTGCCAGTTGAAGTCGTATCGAGGTACATCCAGAACGGTTTCCCGGCGCTGATCCGGAAACACGATTTCATATTTGAAAGCCTTGCCTCGCACATGCGTATGGGGTACGAATGAGAGAAGACTAATGTCTGTCGGGACAGTCTGGCGGGCCACTTCCACGTGGTTACCTGCCCCTGCTGGAATTTTGATGCTGGGATTGGAAATTCCAATCACCTTGATCTCGTGAGCCGGCTTGCGAACAGCTTTAAGCAAACCAATCTCAAGCTGATCCGTGGTCTTCTGACCATTTGGGGTATAGTGAATCTGGAATCTCAGACGCGAGCCTTTAGGCAATCGCTTTCCATAATTTTCGGGAAAGATCATCGAAGAGGTGCCTGGTACATAAGCTGCGAAAAAACCGCGATTTTCCTGTTCA
>CAMBZY010000347.1 GCA_945872325.1 Candidatus Kuenenia stuttgartensis
TCGGCCCATCTTATGGTGTACTGTCACGGGTGCGATTGGTTACGGGGCATTGGCGACCAGCTCTGTTGAGCCAGTCCGCCAGTTCGGCGCCATTCTTGGCAGTTGCACTCTGATCGCAGCTTTGTGGACAACGGCTTTGGCCCCATTCGCGATGCTCCCACCTGGATTTAGAGAGCGGCCAGGATTGGTGGCATCAGGTTCTCCGGTAGCTGGATGGATGCGAAAAGTGACGGATCTGACGATTGCACGCCCGAAGCTCGTTGTTTTAATGATCTGTGCGATTGTTCTGCCGATGGCTCTGGGCATGTTCCGGCTTGAGTATGAGTCGAATTATGTCCACATGTTCAGGCCTCATACACGGATTGTGACCGACTACAATTTTGTCGAGAATCGACTCGATGGGATTGGTCAGATCAGTTTGGTGGTACCGACTTCCGGGAAGCTGGATTCCGTAATTGTGAATCGGCTTGATAAAGTCTCTAAAGAGCTGGAAGCCTTGGGTGCTGAACGGATTGTGAAAGTTTTGTCGGTGGCGACAGCGATGGATCCGGAAGGGCGATGGTCGCAGAAGCCAGCCGACTTACAGGACAGGCTTTTGGCGACAAAACTTGAGTTGGTGGGGGCATCTCCACAGGCTTCGGCGTTGAATCAATTCTGGAGCCCTAAAGAGAATCACACGCGATTGATTGTCAGGGTGCCTGAATCGAGTCCCAACAAGGATAAAATTTCGACATTCAATGACGCCAAAGCGATTGTGGCAAAAGAGTTTGGTTCGACCACAGAATTGACGGGCCTCTCTTTGTTGATGACTCAGGTGGCCAGGTCGGTGATCGATACGCAGTGGACGACTTTTGCGATCTCAACGATTTCGATTCTGGTGATGCTCACATCAGCATTTCGGCGAATAAGTCTGGCATTATTGGCAATGATGCCGACCATGCTTTCAGTCGGTCTTGTGCTGGGCCTGATGGGCTGGCTTGGGTTTAAACTTGATGTGGGCACGGCACTTGTGGCAAGTGTGGCGTTGGGATTATCGGTCGACGATACGTTTCACTGCCTTTTGCAATACCACAGACTTCATGGAATGCCTTATAGAGAAAGGCTTTATGAGAGCTATAAAGTCACTGGCCCTGGCGTGATTCTCTCGAGTCTGGCGGTCTCGATTGGTTTTCTGGCCTTGGCGACGAGTGAGTTTGTCCCATTTTCAAGGTTCGGAGTGATGGTTGCCATCGCTACGGCTGGATCGTCAGTTGGAAATTTATTGCTCCTGCCGGCGTGCCTCAGCCTGAGGGCCATGTGGCAGGTCAATCATCGAGACTGATCCAGAATTGCCAATCTCTGTTGAAAAACCGATCAGAAGCGGGTGGAATTAATCCCACTTCTGTGCCGTGAGCGTTTTCATGGATTTCATGTTTGCCCAGTAGATCAGGGCTGCGATGGCGGCAAATGCGTATTGGAGGAGGCGGAAGCCCATCATGGCGATGGCTCCGTCCGGGTGTCCTACATTCTGGAAGAGTTGATCGCTGACATTTTCCGAAAAACCGATCGCTCCCAATGGTAGTGGTACAGCCGTGCTGAATAATACAAGCGGAACGATTTGGAAGTGTTGCAATAAGCCAATTTTTAATTGTGGCAAAATGGCGAGGCTCATACGATAAAATGCCATTGTATTAAAGACATGGACAAAGACAGATGCAATTGTCCAGGCCATTACACCAGTAAGGTGATTCCTGTAAGCGGCTGACATCGCATTAAGCTCGGCCAGTTTCACAGACTTCCGGCCCACGATTCCGCTGAAAATCAAGGCGAGGAATACGATGATTGTTGAAGTTGCAATCAAGACTGCAATCGTCAGTCGCCTGACAGGTAGATCTGAAGTCGGCCATGCGGAAAGGCCTGCAAATGCTGCGAGGAGGAATAATCCAAGGAGTCCAAGCAGGCGGTCGATGACCATGCTGGCGATCACTCTGGTGCGGGGAATATCCATGCGGGAGAGGTATGCCGCTTTGACGAGATCACCGCCGACAGCTCCGGGGATGATCAGATTGAATAGTCCACCAACGATGGAGAGGCGGAGGGAATCGGCCAGTGGTATTTGGATTCCCTGAAGGCGGACGAGCCCGAACCATCGGAGAAATGCAATCATGACTCCGAGTAAGTGCAGCAGGAAAGCCTGAAACATCCATGAATAATGCAATTCACCTGCCAGACAGCGTTTGAGCTGGGTGCGATTGGAATAGATCGACCATCCCAGCAAAACCATTCCCAGAGCAAATAGGCCGAGGTTGACTGCGGTCGATTTTTTGGATTTTACTGACGTCGCTGAACTGGCTTCGGGAATTGTCATTGGCTGAGAGTGCCTTTGGTGGAAGGAACGCCGGTTTCACGAGGATCAATTGCCCAGGCCATGCGCAGGGCACGGGCAAGACCCTTGAAAATGGCTTCCGAAATGTGGTGGCTGTTCTTGCCATAAATCAGGTTGGAGTGCAGATTCATTCGGCCTTGAACGCACACAGCATGCCAGAACTCTTCGACCAGCTCTGTATCAAAGTCGCCCACTTTTGGGGTTGGAAATGGTACGTTCCAGACGAAATACGGGCGGCCAGAAAGGTCGACGGCCACCTGAGCCAGCGTTTCGTCCATGGGCAGGGTCATATGGCCATATCGATAGATGCCTTTTTTGTCGCCCAACGAGGCTTCGATGGCTTGGCCGAGGCAGATTCCGATATCTTCGGCTGTATGGTGGCCATCGACATGGGTGTCTCCATCGCAATGGACTTCGAGGTCAATCAGGCTGTGCCGGGCGAAAAGGGTCAGCATGTGATCCAGAAAGCCCAGGCCTGTGGAAATGGTCGAGTTGCCGGAGCCATCCAGATTGATGGAGAGGCTGATTTTTGTTTCGGCAGTATCGCGCTGAATTTTGAAGGATCTGGCCATGGTTCGCCTGGTCTCAGTGGTCGTGTTTATAGAATGGTTTCAAGCGATGATTCCTTTAATTTAGCATGTGACTGGCGAATTCCAACAGTTCAATTTTGAAATGAATAAAAACATCGGGCGAGTGATATGAAATCACTCGCCCGTTCGGATTCACGAGATTAGCTGATGGACAGGCTTATTGCATTCCGCCCATTCCGCCCATTCCACCTTCGCCGCCGTACCCCATGCCGTTCATCTGACCTTTTTCACGCTTGGTGTCAGACTTCTTGATTTCTTCGTTGTAGACACGACGAGCGAAATCAATGTCAGGGTCTTTGGCATCGTGAGCTTCGTTTCGGATCACGATGGAGCCATCAGGTTTCATCACAAAAGCCATGGCTGGCATGGTGATGGAACCATTCCCACCCAGAGGGGCGAGCGACTCTCGTCCGCCTACGGTTGCGAGGATGATCTGACGACTGGTGAAGTCGATCGTCTTCGGCTTCGCACCTGTCCCGTCAGAGGCAGGAATCTGGGTCGATATCGGTTCCCCGATGATGTCGCCAGGCCCGGCAATGAAGTCGCGAACCACGGTGATCCCGTCTTCAGGATTGAAGCTGGAGACCTGGAAGGTCACGTTGTAACCTGGGTCAGATGCATTCTTTGGAGGAGTTTTCGACATGGCATAAGGGGCCACGTCGGAAGGAACATAAACCGGGTTGGTCATCTGGCTCCAGTTCCCAAACAGGAACTGGCTGTCGATATCGACGCCGGGGTTCACGTCGTCACGCTTGTAATTTGGGTTGTTCAGAGCAAGTCGTGCTCTGTAACGGTAGGAGCTGTCTGGGGAAACTGTGAAGTCAAAGGCCCGAACCATCACCTCTTCGGCTTGGGTTTTGGGAAAATCGCCTTCTTCAGCTGACCCTGTTCCACCACCAAACATGAAACCAGCATAGTCATCGCCACCACCCATTCCGCCCTTGTCGCCCATACCCATGCCTGGCCTGCTGCTACCACCAGCTCCAGCCATGCCGCCGCCCATTCCACCCATCATTCCCATGCCGCCGCGACCGCCTTTTCCGCCCATCATTCCACCCATGCCGCCTTGGGTTTTAGGATCAGGCTTTGCGATTTCGCGTTTCTCTTTAGGAACGAGGCTGGCGACGTGTACACCGCCGAAGGCTCCGTTGAGAAGGAAAGGAAGTGCGTCTGTGATGGATGCGAGAACATTTTCCTGAGGCACCAGTTCTTCTTCGGCCTCGGTCAAATTATCGAGGATCACATTGTTTTTGGAGTGATCGACAGGTTGCCAGTCACTCCAGGTACCGTCTGATTGCAAGGTCTGACGTTCCAGATCGACTCTTTTGTAATCAGGATTTGCTGATTTCGGGTCGAGTTTCAAAGCCTTGGCATAGTTGTTGCGAAGTGCCTGGTGGTCGACCAGACCGGTGATGGCAGCCCATCGCAAAGAATGAAGTTTTTCTTTGAATGGCCCGCCTTCTTCTTCAGGTGTCTCT
>CAMBZY010000348.1 GCA_945872325.1 Candidatus Kuenenia stuttgartensis
TCTGGCTAAGAACTTCCGGCCCGTTAACGGCCGCGATGACGATACTGAGTTTCGGACGGGTCGCATTCATTCTGGAACTCCATTCCACGATGGCCTATCTGCTTATAGAGCACGATTATGATTTAAAACCGGGAGTTCGAAAACCTCAATTTTGACCAAATCCAGAGGATGGTCATTTACGGCTCTACTGACTATAATAAAGTGACATCCAAGAACACCCAAAACCAATCGTGATCCAGACATTTGAACTGATCCATGAAAAATCGGATTCATCCCATGATTTCGCAACCGACTGGCACAGCTCAATTCTATAAGTCATTGCTGAGACTAATCTTATCCGTCAGCCTGATTGCAGTCTCAGGGTGTGGAGGTGGCGGGGCATCGAACCCAACCGAAGCATCCAAGCCTTCAGCATCGGCCTCATCCGTGAGTGCTCCGACAACAGCAACCACGACCAAAACGGCTCCAGCCGAATCCAAAAAAACCGCTTCCAAGGTCGTCGGTGACAGACTTTCAGGGCCAACTGATACCGCAAGCCTGACCCCTAAAACGGCTCAAGAGCCTAGCCCTTTTAGATTTACAGAGATTACCAAGGAATCTGGTATCGACTTCGTTCACGTCTCCGGAATGGATGAAAAGCGTTATTTTCCAACAGCCAACGGATCGGGAGTGGCCATGTTCGATGCCGATGGAGATGGCCTTCTCGACCTCTATTTCCTCACCAATTGCCCATTGCCCGTGGATAAATCCAAGGCTCCTTCCAATAAGTTTTACAAGAATCTTGGGAACGGCAAATTTCAAGACCTGACGGCCGTTTCAGGACTCGGTTATCGTGGGTTCAGCCATGGTGCGATCACTGGCGATATTGATAAAGATGGTGACGCCGATTTATTTCTGACAACTTATGAAGATAATCGGCTTTATCGCAATAATGGGAAAGGAGTCTTTGAAGATATCACGGAAAAGGCCGGCATTAAGTCAGGCAATTATTTCAGTAGTGGCGGGGCCATGCTTGATTTTGACAATGATGGGGACCTTGATATTTATGTCTCGAATTATGGCCAGTGGGACCTTAAAACTGATGACGTTTTCTGTGGTGATACGGAGAGCAAACTCAGGTATTACTGCTCACCAAGGTCGATTCGAACCGTCTCCCACCTGCTCTATCGAAACAATGGGAATGGTACGTTCACCGATGTTGCCAAAGAGGCAGGGGTCGGCCGGAGCGATGGTCATGGATTTGGAGTGGTGACTGCCGATTTAAACGGTGACGGCAAGGTCGATATTTATGTGGCGAACGACATGAATCCCAATTTCCTGTTCCTGAATAAAGGCGATGGAACATTTGAGGATGCCACAGAATTTTCGGGAGCAGCTTTCGACATCAAAGGCCAGGCCCAGTCAGGTATGGGCTTGGATGCTGAAGATTTTGACGGCGATGGCAATATCGACCTCTTTGTGACCAATTTTGCAAACGAATATAACACCTTGTATCAGAACATGAATAACAACGGGTTTTACGACATTACAACTTTTGTAGGACTGGCGACAGACAGTATGCCAATGGTGGGCTGGGGCTGTGCTTTGATGGATTTCGATAACGACTCCTGGCCAGATTGTTTTGTGTCCAACGGCCACGTGGATAGTAATCGTGCTGGAGTTCCTTACGAACAAGTGCCACTCATTTGGGCCAATATTCCAGTGACTGGAAAAGATTATGTCGTTAAAAACACTGGGGTCGGTGCGGCTGAACGCAGGAAGCGTAAGTTCCGGATTGCAACTCGCGATGTAGGCCCTTACTTCGAGGCCGGCCATGTGGGCCGGGGAGCGGCTTTTGGAGACCTTGATAATGATGGGGATATTGACATCGTGGTGAATCACAAGGATTCTGCACCTTCAATTCTTCGCAACGATACCCCTGCTGGAAAAAATCACTGGATCAGGCTTGATCTAAAGGGTACCAAGTCCAATATGGATGCCATTAATACCCGTGTTGAAATTGAGATGGAGCCGGGCCGGGTCTTGAAGCGGCAGGTCAAAGGCGGTGGCAGCATGCTATCAGTCAACGATCGGCGATTATTGATTGGACTTGGGGAAAAGTCGCCCATCGTAAAAGCAAGAATTTTCTGGCCATCCGGAATCATTTCCGACCACGCAGGACTTGATGTGAATAAGTCACACGTTATTACCGAACCGGCTGGCCAATCAGCTGCCGAGAAGGCCAAATCTTCGAAATGAGATTTCACCTGAAAATCGTCTCAAGATATTGAAAAAAAATGATTAAATCCTGGATCACCTCCAAATTCCTGATGGTGAGTTTCGCTGCCGGGCTACTTCTACTCATCAGTATTTGGCTGTGGCCAGTTCTGACGACGGCTTCCCGAACGAACGATCAAATCGCGATTGAATTTGATCAGGCATTGGCCACAAAGAATCTCGAACAGGCCAGGCGTCTTGCTGATCAATACCAGCGTCAGACGAATTCAACCGACGACCGTCTCCCGATGATTCAGGCTCGCTTAGAGCTTGCATTTGACAAAGATTCGGAAGCTTTAAAAAATCTTGAGTCGATCCCCGATCAATCTCCATTTGCACCCACTGCCAGGCAACTCACAGGCCAATTGTATTTGCGGGCGAATCGCCTGGTACCAGCGGAAAAAGCATATCTGGATGCGATCCGTCTCGACCCAAAAATTGTTCAGCCCCGTCGCGAGCTGATTTATATTTATGCAATACAACTTCGTCGCCGGGAATTAAGAGCCATTTTTCTGGAACTTTCAACCATATCGCCAATGACATTTCAGAATGTTTTTCATTGGTGCCTGACACGTGGTAATGATTGGGAGCCTGATGAAATTGTCGCAGACATGACGAAATTTTTAAAGGCTGACCCACAGGACAGATGGTCGCGGATTGCACTTGCGAGAAGTTTGAAACGGTTGGTGAAGTTGGATGAGGCCGAAAAGGCTTTGGAACCACTTGCAGCCAATGATCCTGATGCGATCGCGATTAAGGCCCAGATTGCGATTGACCGAAACGATCCGGAGAAAGCTCGAGATTTACTCGCAAAAGGCCCTGAAGATCATTTCGACCTCGCTGTGATGCGTGCTCAGATGGCTCTGGCGGATGGCGATTACAATGAGTCGATTCGTTATTTTAAAACAGCTTTGAAAGTCGACCCTGATAATCGTGACGCTGTGGTGGGTCTGGCCAGAGCACTTGCAGGCCAGGGAACTAAAGAGGAAGCCAAGGCCTGGCAGGAGAAGGCGACGAAGCTGGATAAGTTGGCTTCATTAATTCAGGAAGCTGCAAAGCCGGAGGCTGCCAGCGACTCCACCCTGCCCAAGCGGCTTGCCGATGGATGTGAATCGGTGGGTCACTTTGCAGAAGCCAAAGCGTGGTGGGGTCTGCTCGCAGCACGCGACCCTTTGAATCAGGAAGCACAGCAGGCTTTGTACCGGCTCGGAAAATCTGGGGCCTCTGCCCCTTGACATAAGCTCGCGAGATCTTCAGGATAAGGCCTGAGCGAATCAGATACCGGTGCAACAAGTCACTCAGCATGACCTGTCTCATCACGCTCAGCCTGCCGGAAATCCTGCTTCTTAACCATCCACAATTCGATTGAGGGTTTGCCAACGATGACCATCCGAGTCAGAAAACTGATCGCGATGATATCCTTTTTGGCCATTTCGCCAACACTGGCCAACGCTCAGGAAAAACCGGCAAAACCGAAAGATTCACCTGCCCAAAAATCGTCGGCACCTGCGAAACTTTCGCGAGAGGAAGAATTGCGACGCGAACGGATGAGGGCCAGGCTCGATCAACCTCTCCAATTTAATGGACTTGGTGCAGCTGTCAGCACATCAGGCGGCGATTTATACTTGAAAACCCGCGATGGGAAGTCTGAACAGCTCACAAAAACAGAAGGAGCTGAAATTGCTCCCCAAATATCGAAAAACGGCAAAATCGTGGCCTATGTTCGCGAGCATGCCCTTTATTCGATGGATTTAAGTCAGAGGATCGAACAAAGACTTTCTCCAGTTCCTGCCGATGGGCTTGGATATGGCGAAGCTGAGTTTGTGGCTCAGGAAGAGATGGACAGATTCGACGGTTTCTGGATCTCTCCTGACGGTCAATTTATCACGTACCAGGAGACCGACGAACGAGCGATTCCTGTTTACCCGATCGTGCATCAGGGCGACTCTGAATGGACGGTGGAGAATCACCGTTACCCGTTCGCCGGCAAGCTCAACGCCAAAGTTCGTCTGGGAGTGGTGAACGCATCGGGCGGGCCGACCAAGTGGCTCGAACTGCTTGCGGGAGAAGGCGAACAATATTTGGCAAGAGTGCATTGGGATTCGCCCAAGAGCTTTCTGGTCGAACTTTTAGCGAGGAATCACAAGACCCTTAAGATGCTTCGGGTGGATGCGGA
>CAMBZY010000349.1 GCA_945872325.1 Candidatus Kuenenia stuttgartensis
GGTTTTAATTCCGGACAAGCGTTGGTCGAATCAGACGGAATCGAGTCAAGCGCGCACACGAACCGCGCCAAAAACCATTCATCAGAGTGATCCACCCGCCAGCGCGGTTTAAAACCTCCCCACCTTAGCAAGCGGAGGCCTGAGAATCAAGAAGATAATCAATCGCGAGATCTATAAATCTGGGTATCTTCCCTCCACCAAGACCTTTCGGATTCAACCGGGACGTGCCAAAATGACGATGAGAGTCCACTACCAGCTCCATCATGGGGCGAACCCAATGCTCACAAAATCAGGAGACCACGAGATCATGTCTGAGAATCTCTCCCGCCGAACATTTCTGACCCAAACCGCTGCCGCTTCCGCCGCGATTGCTGCCAGCCCGTTTGCCGTACATGCTCAGGATAAATCAGGTACAAAGCCTGCGATTGTCGGCAGTGGTGAATACACTTACGAATGTCATCACGGTTGGGGTGAAACGCCGGCCCATATCAAATGGTATGAAACGCACGGATGTGCTGTGGATAAAGAGGGCCTGGTCTATATCACGCACCGGGCCGGTAGTGATAAGGCCGCCAAGCCTGCGGATGGTCAGGATACGATCGTTGTATTTGACCAGAAAGGCAAGTTTGTACGATCGTTTGGCAAAGAATTTCACGGCGGCGGCCACGGGATCGATATTCGCGAAGAAAACGGTAAAGAATATCTTTATCTGGCCTATATGTTCCCAATTAATATGATTCAGAAGACCGACCTCAAGGGCGAAGAGGTCTGGCGCAAGGATAAACCACCTGAACCGCATGTTTATGACAAGCCAAATGCCCGCTATTCCCCCACGAATATTGCATTCCATCCAGACGGCGGATTTTATGTGGCGGATGGTTATGGATCGAATTATATTCACCATTATACTCAGGATGGGAAATGGATGCAAACCTTTGGAGGGACAGGTTCTGAGGCTGGTCAATATAAAACACCTCACGGAATCTGGATTGATAATCGACCAGGTCGCGATCCGATGGTCGTGATTGCCGACAGGGCCAATAACCGGTTGCAATATACAAAACTTGACGGTACGCCGGTGAGTATGGACACCAAAAATGTCAGCTTTCCAGCCCACATGGAAACTCGTGGAGATATTCTGATGGTGGCTGATCTTCATGCCCGGATTACATTGTTTGACAAGCAGAACAACGTGATTTCCCAGCTTGGATACAGCCCTGAGTGGACCAAAGAGGTGCTGGACGGGATGAAGGTTCGTCGCGAACCGAATCGCTGGAAGGCCGGTCGATTTGTTCACCCACACGACGCCTGTTTTGATAATCAAGGGAATATTGTCGTGGCCGAATGGGTCGTTCCAGGCCGGGTGGATTACCTTCGCAAAGTCGGCGCGTAAGTCTCTAAAATGAATAAGAATTCCGGTGCATGTCCTGAAAAATTCAGGCTGCATCGGAATTTAATCCAGACTCATCACTTTCACATCCGCTTCTGCCTGAAGATATTCCAAAGTCAGTTGCGTTAATACACCCATGACTTTCGGTTTCTTGGATTCCACTAATGGCATAAAACCTGCCAGATCTTCTCCGATCATTTGCAGGCGATGGGCCATGGTTTGAATTTCCTGCTCATATTTCGACTTGATTTTAAGGCCCAGTTCCATGGGCAGTGCAACTGAGGCGTCAGGCTTGTACTGAGTTTGAATATCGGCAGCCCAGTACCAGAGGTTATTCATGAGTCGCTGGCCAAAGCCTGGAATGGCATAGGACTGGCTCTGGAAGAGTCGAACCACATCGGCGGCGGTTTCAATACCGAAACTGGCGAGCATGGCCACGCGTGAACGGCCAATCTGGGCGATATTGGCGTCGCGTATCAAATGCCCTTCCATCCACTGTTCCACAGCCTGAATTTGACGGGCACGGGTATGATCATTTAATTCTTTCTCGTAAGATTGCAGTTTCTGAGTGATTAAGTTCTGTAATTTCTTGGCTTCAAGTCGAAGCTCCGAATCGGAATTGCGGATATGATCAAGCCAGTTGGTCCACTGCAATTCGCGATCGACGAGCCTCGCCAGGAGATTGTCACGCAATTGCAACCGGCTTTCATGTTCCGTGAGCCAAAGCTGATTGAGAGCCTGCCAATCTGATTGTAGGTCATGATTTTTCGACCTGATCTGATCGCATTCCACAAGCCAGGATGTGTGTGATTGATGCAATAAAAATGCCTGAAAACCTTTGCATAATGCGAACAGGCCAAAGCTGATCGACATCAGAATCACACTTAAAACAGGCTTGAACATCAACGATCCCATGGCTATCAACACAATGGGAACGAGAAATGCCTGAATCAGGACAACCATTGGATGATCGATACCACCGGCTGGCTCCAATGGCTCTGCATCTAGATTTAATGGTAAAGGACGATCCATACCATCTGGAGGAAGGTTGACAGGCCTGAATTGTTTTTTAGGTAATATGGGACGCTTGTATTTGAATTGAAATGGAGCAACGGATGTAATCGATTCACAAAGGTCTTCGAGCGGAACTTCGATTTTTAATAAATCTAAAGTCGCCGTTTGAGACATATTCTGGGCGATAGGCTCGGGGAAATAATCGACCCTTATGGATGATTTCAATAAGCACCAAGGGCACTGACCAGCCTGTGCATAGAACATATGACGCGGCGATTCAGTACAAGTGGCCATGGAATTGGCAAATGAAAGCAGGAGGTTTGACCATTCCAGAGCAGATGGTCGCGAGGGCGATAAAAATGCGGATTCAAAGGCATGGGAAATATCCGTGGGAAGCACTGCGGGTGTGATGACAAAAGGTGGAGGCGAGAAGCCTCTCTGGGCAGCGGATCGACCGTAAAAATAAGCGCCTTCAATAATGGCGTTACCGATCGGGAAATCTGTGGCCCGGTTGTGCCGGCCTGAGAACGGGTGGCGGCCCATGAACATGAGTTGAAATATCAGAATGGCAAGTGCGAAATTATCGTCGTTGGGAGATCTGACCAGGTCTCTTAAATTGGCTGATTGCAACTCCGGTGGCAGATACTCTTCCTTGCCGACATCGGTAGTCCAGTAATTGCCGTCGGATCGGCGGAACTGGAACGAGTCGCAGTCGATCAAACGCACGGTAGCCCTTGAGGAAACAAGAACGTTGTTTTGATTTAAATCGCCGATCACTGCGCCCGCCTGATGCACGGCATGGACCACCCTGGCAAGGTTGGAAGCAGTCAGGGCCAGCATTCTCCAGTTGGCGCCGGGGAAATGCGATTTGCGCTCGACGGGTGAGAAAAGCTGGTGCAATTCACGGTGATCGACCACGGCTGGCATCGTAAAGCCAATCGGTGGGTTTATCCGCTGTGCATCGCTATAAATCAGGCCCAGTGGCCAGGCAGAGGCTTCAATCAGGGCAGAACTTTCGGTGGCGATCATAGCCCTGAGTTTGGCAATCCGGCTTTCGTCAGGCTCTGTGGAATAAATCTTGACGAGATATTCCTCAGATCCGGAAATACAATGGATGGTGCCTTCACCTCCACGCGCCAGCGGATTGGCCTGGATTTGCAGGCTTTGGCCAGTTTCAAAAAAGAGTTGGCGGATGGATGGAACGCTCATGCATTTTCAATCATTGTGACCGTCCAGAATATGATTCGATTGTGCAGAAATTCAGGGCAAATTCGAACGCATCCATAATTCCAGAACCAGTAGTGACCAGAGCTTGTAGGCATGATCCGCCAGACCATCGCGATGCTCTTGAATGGTTCGGCGAATCGTCAATGGATTGAAATATTGCACGATTCGAGCCTCAGAACCTAAGAGGGTCTGTTCCAGAGGTTCTGCCAAAGGGCCTTTCAGCCAGCGGTCCACCGGCGCTGAAAATCCCATTTTTGGTCGGTTAAAAACCTGTTTTGGAACGATATCCTGACACGATAATGCAAAGATGCGTTTGCCTTTACCGGAATTGCGATCGATCAGATAGGATTCAGGATATTTTCCGAGAATTTCAAACAAGCGGTGATCGAGGAACGGCGATCGGCATTCGAGAGAATGCGCCATGGTGGCAATATCCACTTTGAACATCAAATCGCCGGAGAGATAGCCCGCCGGGCCTGTGTCGAAGCTTTGAGACTGTCTGACCAACGGCCGGGTGCTGGCCGAGCTGATGCCTGAGTAGATCAATTCGATAGGGTCGGGGCTTGTTGCGGATAATTCCGAAGCGGAGACGAGTTGTTCGAGAGCTTCCGGCTTATAAAGTTCGAATCGAGCGTCTTCGTCCCATGAAATCAGCCATTTGGAAACAAGTTGCAATCGGGTGAGCCTGAGCGATTGTAAAAAGCTCTTGATCCGTCGGCCACGCGTTTTAGCCCGACTGGAACTTGGTATCCGGTTGGCGAGTGGACCGCTCAGGAATTGAATGATCTGATCT
>CAMBZY010000350.1 GCA_945872325.1 Candidatus Kuenenia stuttgartensis
ATAACTGGAAACTTCGAGTCCAGGCAGTGGAGGATGTCCAGCGGCATACATTTCATGACTGATTTTTCGACCCAATTTCTGGTCAGGATCACCCACATGGCATGAAACGCATTGGCGAGCTTGTGTCACAGGATTTTTCAAGTCCACCATTCCGAACTTTTCCCAGCGTTGTGGACCGCTCGAATTTTTCCATGATGGGTCTGATGCTGCTACATGCTCGATGACCCATTCCTTGCTGGCCCCGTGACATGCGACGCAGGTGACACCTTCTCGCGCCCTTTGCAATTC
Organism: Candidatus Kuenenia stuttgartensis; assembly: GCA_945872325.1. Lineage (GTDB taxonomy): Bacteria > Planctomycetota > Planctomycetia > Isosphaerales > Isosphaeraceae > QWQI01. Next base: position 289 of record CAMBZY010000350.1, read on the forward strand.
ATTATCGAAATATGACGTTGGAGTATTCGATTCCACGGGTAGGGAGTGACATCCCAGACATTGTCTGGCTTGATGAAGGTTGGTAATCCCGAGATTCTCAGCGATTGTTTGGGCTCTGATGCCGGATGGAGTTTTCTTCTTATCGTCATCGAACCAGTCAAATGCAATTCGGTGCTTATCAAGATTATTCCACGTCAGCCATTCCGTCATCCGGCAGTTGTCATTCTTTTTGGACGGTTGATCATGGCAGCCGGTACAATGCTTGGCTCCAAAGATATAAGGCTTGGCAGACGTCTTTGTAATCGATTCCTGAGCATGAATCGATGGAGCCGAAATAAAAAATGCTATGAAACAAATCAGAGTATGAAAATTTAATCGCCAATTCATCAAAGAGTTTGTATTTGTGTTCATCGGAATAGATCTTCCAGGGCGATTAGGAGTCAATGGATTCCGATGGATAGGGATTGCCTGAATCATTTTTCGTGAGATCCAGAGGAAGCTCCAGCCGGCGTTTGCAGGCGAACTTTCAGAAGTTCAATCTGGTCCTGCACTTCCGGCGTCATGAGCTTCTTGTCGTGCGACCTTGCCAGTGCGCTGATCGTGAGATATCTCAGTGCTTCATGGTCCCACGCCTTGGGTGCCAGGTCGAGATTTTTTCCAAGGTTTTGATCAAGAATTCGCTTTGATTCTTGAAGGCTTATCCCTGATTCATTGCGAATGAATGCTTGCTCTTTGAATTGAAGGCTTAATGAACGGCTCAGGGTTGTCACTTTTTGCCTGTCAGGCAGTGGCAATTGCATGAGCTTTTGCAAGCTTTCCATCATTTCAAGACGTGGCTTAATGTCAGAGGGTGAATTTCGAATCAAAGGGTTGATATCGGTCATGAACCAGCTCCCCCAAGCTGGTCGGCCAGCGAGTTCGCCCTTCAGTTTTCGTTTCGCTGGCTCAGCAGTCAGTTCTTGATGGCAGGAATAGCAATTGTTTTCAGAGAATTCAGGCCAGGGGGCCGTCTTTGATTCCGCTCTTGACGCTGAAAGTTCGAGAGAGGAAGCCGCTGTGACCAGCCTTCCAGTGGCCCAGAGCCAGGCGTTACGCTCGTTGGGACTCGGGGTTGGGATCGTTGGCGTATCCGTCCATTTTTCAGGCTTTTCACACCAGTGATTGGCTTGCAGGTCGCTATACGACGCCATTTCAAAGGCAAGTCGGGGGTGGCCAGCGGCGATCATGTCGTGGTTCATGTCGCGGTCCAGGACTCCGGCATCTCCGCGCTTCCCAACATGGCACCCAGTACAGACTTCCGTTCGCTTGACCAGATTTTTCGTGTTCGTGAACTGATAATCGCGTTCTTTGGTCTGAGCGTCCAATAATTTCCAAGTGGTGGTCGTGTGCTGGCCGATCCATTCAGAGGCGGGCCCATGACACGATTCACAGCCTACACCATCGGCATTAAATCGTGTGGTGGCTGCAAGTTCCGATTCCGACCTGGGAAGAGTGTGACATGAAAGGCATCGAACATCCTGCCAGGCAGGCGTTGGCTGACCTCCCTGAGCCAGATTCGTTGCAATTTGAGTCGCCAGATCATCATATAATATGCTGAAGGCACGACTGTGAGGGTCGTCAGTCATCCAAACGGTATATTCGCTTTTCCAAATATCTGCCGCCCCAGGCTGATCACAATCCTTTCGGCCCACTCCACCGTGGCACGCAACAGCGGAACATGAGCCAGTTCCTTGGTATCTCTGTAAATTGCCAGAGGTTTTCGCGAAGTTTTCTGACGATTGAAATTGATTTGACTGGGGAAGGGGTTGTTTGGTTCGACGAGACTCTTCAGGTTCTTGACCTTGTAAAGAGGCCATAATCCATAAAATGGCGACTGATAAAACAGTGATTGAACCGATGGCTTGTCGTTTTCCCATCGCTCACATGCCCTGGATATCCATTTTCCGAAGAATTGGTTGTTTACATTGTATCCTTATCATGCAATATTATGATACACCAAAAGATGGTCGAAAACAGGTGATCACTTCTGATTCCCCAGTCGTTAAAACCGATTCGACAGGTCTAGACTCACTCCGGGAGCGAGCCAATCGGTCATTTCACAATCGATTTTGAAGGGCAAAAGCGATGTCTAATCATTTTGAATCACATGAAGATTTTGCCCAGCCCAGACTGATACCCCGACTTCGAGCGATTCAAGAGTCGTCTGGATATCTTCCCAGGCCGAAACTTGAGGCTCTTTCCACAGAGCTTGGAATTCCGCTCCATAAAATTCACGAAATTGTGAGTTTTTTCCCACATTATCGACTGAAGCCAGCGGCCCCTGTGCATGTGCGAGTCTGTCGCGATCTCGCATGTACGCATGCCTGTGCGGACGATCTGAAGTTAAAACTTGAAGATCGTACGAAATCATTTGGGGCGGATCGGGTCTCATTGGAATGGACCAGTTGCCTAGGCTTATGTGATCGTGCTCCAGCCTTGCAGACGGAGTTTGATCAGCCTGGCAAGCATGCCGTGACAATTGACGACCATGGTCAAAATCCTGATCAGGTGGCCATTCGACTTGAATCAAAAATCAAAGAGTATTTCGAAGGCTCACTCAGTGGCCCATTCGATTCGACAGAACCGCATCGAAAACGTCCTCAATGGCGACTTGATTATTTAAATCATCATGGAGAATCTCTCGAAGAATTTCATGCTGTCAGATCATTTGCAGAACGATTAAAGGAAGCGAATACTGCGGAGGCCAAAGCGTCTGTATTTCAGGCTTTGAACGACTCGATGAAATTGGCTGATTTGAGAGGCATGGGCGGTGCTGGTGTTCCTACGTTTAGAAAATGGCTCGATGTGAAGGCTGCCAGAGGGGCCCGGCGTTATGTGATTTGCAACGGCGACGAAAGTGAGCCATTGACATTTAAAGATCGCGAATTGCTATTGCACACGCCTGAAATCGTGCTTGAGGGGATGATTTTTGGCGGATTATTTACAGGAGCCACACTGGGATATGTTTATATACGTCACGAATATCCTGCTCAAATTCATGCCATGGAACAAGCAATCAAGCGTGCTTATGATGCTGGAGCTTTGGGGGCAGACATCTTCGGGACCGGCCTCAGGCTTGACATTGAAGTCTTTATCAGTCCTGGTGGATATGTTTGTGGTGAGCAAAGTGCTTTGATTGAAGCGATTGAGGAGAAACGGTCGGAGCCACGCAATAAACCTCCTCAGATTGAAACCAATGGGCTTTATGACTGTCCGACTGTATTAAATAATGTGGAAACATTTGCATGGGTCCCTTTCATAGCACACCACGGTGGAGCTTGGTATGCAGGTTCAGGAGTGCAAGGCGGGCCTTGGTATGGCCGGCAGGGGCGTCGGAATTCGTCGTCCAAAGGGCTTCGGTTTTTCTCCATTTGTGGCGATGTTCGAAAACCAGGCGTTCATGAAGTGCCGAACGGTACCACTCTTGGTGAATTGATCGAATTAAGTGGTGGAATCATTGATAATCTACCACTTTTTGCATTTGCTCCATCAGGACCATCAGGCGGATTTTTGCCTGCAAAACTCACTCGTCAAATGATTGCACCTGAATATCATCGAGCAATTCCAGCTGATCAAACTGAGATCAATGTGCTTGATTTGCCACTTGATCTGGATGAATTCAGAACTCTGGGCCTAATGCTCGGTGCTGGGATGATGATTTATGCGGACCGGCCAGGTCGTCGGCCAGATATGCTTGCGCAAGCACTTTCCGCAACGCGGTTTTATCGTCGCGAATCCTGTGGGAAGTGCGTTCCCTGTCGAGTGGGATGTCAGAAACTGGTTGAAATTGGTGAAGGACTTACAGCCAGTAGCCGAAACGATCTTAATGAAATTCAGAGAATTTCCGAGCTGGTTCAGGATCTGAGTGAAACCTTGGAACTGACTTCAATCTGCGGTCTTGGAACGTCGGCTCCGAAGCCTCTCTCGTCATATATGACCTACTTTCTGGAATCAGAGACTCAGAGAAACGAATCATGAATATGGAACATGGATCCGAGGGTTCCAAAGCTGATTCCCTTAATAACACATCTGAATCTGTGGATCTGATTCATGAAGATGTATGGCATGAGGAAAATCTG
>CAMBZY010000351.1 GCA_945872325.1 Candidatus Kuenenia stuttgartensis
GAGATCGGATCTGTAGCAGGTGCCATCCCGTCGGCCTGAGTTGTGCCGTGGGCATAGCCTCTTTTGAATCCACCACCTGCCACAACCACTGCCATGGAACGGGCCCAGTGGTCGCGGCCGGCTGTTTTGTTGATCTTTGGGGTGCGGGCAAATTCGCCGGCACAGTAAACAATGGTTTCGTCCAGAAGTCCTCGCTGGTCAAGGTCTTTGATCAATGTGGAGAGGATCTGGTCAACCTGTGGTAAAAGCCTTGATCCAAGGCTCTTGAAATTGTCACGGTGCGTGTCCCAGCCACCCAGCGAGACGGTCACAAATCGAACGCCTGCCTCAACTAATCGCCGGGCAGCCAGCGCCGATTGACCAAACGTAGTCGGCCCATAGGCAGCACGAGTGGCCTCTGACTCGTCCGTCAATTGAAACGCCTTCTGAGTGCGGTCGTTACGAAGAATGTCCAAAGCCTGAATGTGGAACTTGTCCAGCCCCTTGGCCACTTCCACGCCTTGATCCATCGCATGAAACTGCTCGTCAAAAATATTCCGAAGTTTGTCCCGGCGATCCAGCTCAAGCACTGTCAGCTCCTTGGGCAGGCTCACACCGCGGACTCGCAATCGGCCTCCTCCCGCTTCTACTGGAAACGGGTTGTATGCTGGCCCGAGGTATCCAGCCCCACCGGAACGGCCAGCCCGGAGTTCTGAAAAAGTGACATAAGGTGGCACACCCACAGGTGTTTTCAGCATCAATGCACTGACAGACCCCATGGCGGGATAGATGAGGGCTGGATTTGGCTTATTTCCAGTGATCATATACTGAGTGCCCAGTTCATGGGCGGCGATGGTGTGGTGAATGGATCGCACCACGGTGGTTTTGTCGGCCACAGAGGCCATTTTTGGCAGGTGTTGACTGAACTGAAGGCCAGCCACTTTTGTGGCGATTGGCTTGAATTCTCCTCGAATGGTGTCAGGGGCGTCGGGCTTGGGATCCCACATATCGATGGTTGCAGGCCCACCCGCCAGCCAGACCATGATCACACTTTTCGCCTTCTGGGTACTTGTGGCCGGTTTGGGTAGGTGACCGACTGCGCTGGTCCCTCCATCACGAACGGTTTCACTTGCCTTGGCTTCGGCACGCAGGAGGTCAGCTAATGTGATCCCTAAAAGACCTGCTGAACCGACTTTGAGGAAGTCACGACGATGATGGTTTTCGCAATCTCTGATCCAACTTTTCCGGTCGCTCATCTCAAGGGTCTCCAAAATGTCCGATACTCTGAACTGCTGAACCCACTTTGATGGATATTCAGCCTAAGTCTTGATTGTGTCAGTGATTCAGAAGGAATTCGCGGGTGTTTACAAGGGCCCAGATGACGTCGCAAAGGCCTTCCATACGGGCCTCGCCCGACTTCCCTGAGATCCGTTCCCGCGCGGCCTCAAGCTCTTTTGGATTTGGAGGTCGGGACAGGGTTCGTTGAAAAGCCTGCTCGATCAGCTTCTCATCAGGCCACTCGTAATCTCTTGCCCAATCAGCCCATGGGCCTTGTTCAATCCCACGAATCACCATGTCGTCGCCGGCCAGGAACAGGGATTGTGGCAGGGCAGGCTCAGCCGCTCTTTCGCACTCACATGAAACGGAGCGTGCAGGGCGGCCAAAAACTCGGAACTGAAACGCAAGATCGCGTTGATTGATCTGGTTGCCAGGCACTTCAATGGCTCGCGTACCTGGAGGAACATCGGGCATCGAACGTGGATCAGGCCTCCATCCAATGGCATCAGCCAGAACATCGGCAGCGACTTCAGCCATCAAAGGATGCGGAACATATCTGGCGAAGTGCAAACGATCGTTCGCATTGTTCACGCTTGGAAGACTTGATCGGCCATAAGCCTGAGTGGTCAATACATATCGCTCGAACGCGCGGATGTCAAACTTTAGCTCGACAAACTTATCCGCAAGTGATTTAAGGAGTTCTGTGTTTGAAGCCGGGTTCCCGACCGCAAAGTTATCCACGGGGTTGATGATCCCGATACCGAAATAATGGGCCCAGACACGGTTCACGAAGTTTGCTGCAAAGTAAGGATTCTCCGGTTTGGTCATCCAATCGACCAATTCTCCGCGAAAGTCCTTCGAAGCCATTTGACGCGAGGCCGCCATGAATTCTGGGCCGCCTGGAGGCTTGACTGGCAAAGGGTTTGCGTTATCCGGGTGGCGCAGATAGTTCGCACGCCCCTGATCGACATAAACCTCGCGGTGGGGTTGAATTTGGCGCTGCTTGAGTTCGTCGGTTTCTTTGGCTCGCCGGGCATCGGATTCCGCTTTCAGGATTTTTTGCGATTCCGGAGCATTCCCATCAAATTTGACTGGCATCACGATGTTTTGAAACGACCGGTAATCGGCCTGGGTCCACCGGTCAAACGGATGCTTATGACATTGTGCACACTGGATTTGCAGGCCAAGAAACGACGACGCAATCAACTCGATGGACTGCTCTTTGGTGAACCCCTGACGACGCCAGAAAAGGTCGTTGGTTGGCTTCGACGCGTACTCGCCGCCGAACGACTTGCTGGCATTCTCGCTCAGGGCAAGCCAGTCGGTCAGCCACTGCTCAGGTGTTTTCTGGTCGCGACTGGTGGCCGTGAGAAGTCCTTTTACAATCTTGTCGTAAGGCTCGTTACTGGCGAATCTTGTGCGAAGCCAGTCCCACCACATCTTGGCCCACTTCGGGCGCAGGTTTCGATAAACATCCTGACGATTCTCCATCGACTCAAGGCTGTTGAGAGTCCAGTCCGAGAGTTTTGTCGCCCACACGGCCGAGTGCATCGGATGGGCCAGAAGTTCGTCAATTTTTTGGTCACGCTTATTGGAAGCTGGGTCTGCCAGAAACTTTTCGATCTCATCAGGAGTAGGCTGGCGACCAATGGTATCGAGTGTGACTCGTCGTAAAAATTCGCCGTCTGTTGACTGACCTGATCGCACCAGATTCAGCTCGTTCAAACGTGCCTCGATGCGTTGGTCAACCGGGTGACTGGATGTCGTAAGGCTAGATATGGAATTGCTTTCAAGCTTTGGCCACGGCTGATAAAATCGCCCTGTGACCACTTGCCCGAGATAGTTCGCAATCACAGACGATTCCCCAGGCTGGCGTGCCGAAACTCCACCTTCCGGAGTCACGTTCAGGACAGAATCATCCTGGGCTTTGAATTCGGTCAGGCTGGTGACATCCTCTTTGGAACCGTCTGAGAATTCGGCAGTGACGGTGAGTTTTTCAAGATGATCTCCACGGAGCATCAATGAAGCTGGGGCGAGGGTCAGCTTGGCGATCTGGCCGGTTCCAACTTGCCGGTTTGCCCCATCGGCAATCCACTTCCGGATCTTCTCGTATGGGTTGGAGCCTGGTTTCATACGCTGGCCTCCTCCATGAGCTACCACGCCTGTTGCCTTCAGGAGAAGCAGGCTCTGGTCAGGATCAGTTGTGTTGACTCTGCGACCAAAAGCATCTCGCACAAGCGACTTATAGTCTTTTTCAGGTGCGTATGAAAAGAGACTTAGGAAGAGACCGCCTTTGCCTTGAAATGAGCCGTGGCAAGAGCCTGTATTACAGCCAAGTTTGCCCAAAAGGCCAACAATATGCCGCTCAAAATCCACTTTGCCCACGTCGGGGCTATCTGCGTAAACGTTTTTACTTAATAGGATTACGATCAGGCACACGACTGTACCAAAGCCGCTTGTGGGTCGATGTGCCGGAGTTTTCAGCATGGCAGATGAAGCCTTGTTCAAGGATAGAGGGGGGCGAAACAAAGCGGTGGTGGATCAAGGCGGGACAGATGATTGACTGGTGTGAAGGTTTTCGTACAGAGCTACTTGCCCATACATTATCTCACATAATTATTAAACACCGAAACAGGGAAAAGTTTCGACCCTAATTTTAGAATTTGTCAAAAAAAGTATCTGGCTTCTCCTCAACCCATCCGGTGCTATCGCCAAGTTCGGCTAGATAAAACCAATCCTAAAGCAATTCAGGCTGGGATGGATCCCCACCTGCTTCCCGTTCCGAGTCAAACCTAGTAAATGGGGTATTTAGGATTTCCGGCGTATAGTTAAACACAAGATCGCATCTTTAAAGGCTATCCAAAAATCTTGACTTGAGGGGGGCATAAGGTTTTGCCTTCCTCGAGCTATGTGTCGAAAAAACATCCTGAGTTTAGGAAAATTTCATCCCTGATTGCCGGATCCTTGAAATTAGTTGTAAATGTTTTATGTGAAATATCTTAAGATGGAGGTGGGTGGCGATCTTTCACAAAGATTTTAGAAAAGCGCAAACTTTTTTGGGGTGGCTTGCGTATTTACTTTCAGATTGAAACGGCACTTGAATCAAATAGAGTGCA
>CAMBZY010000352.1 GCA_945872325.1 Candidatus Kuenenia stuttgartensis
TTCAGGGTTCCCGCCAGCCAGAAGGTGAGGCCTCATGGCTTCAAGAACGCGTGGATCCAAGGCAGTGGTGGCGTTGGCGTCGAGGTCGATCAATTGAGTCGTCATTCTGTCAAAGTCGGTGAGTCGGATAGCACCAATGATTTTACCGGGATCGGTGCCACGAATCTATTGAGTGGATTGGCTGAATCGTTGGATTACGAGGTTTTTCAAGCGGTAAATCGTCTGCCAAGAGCACAAAATCTTGACTCACGCCGGATTCGGGGGTGCCGACATTCCATATGATCTGGTTTTAGGGCCAAAGGCCCGACACATACCAGCCTTGGGCAACGCCCAAGGTACTCGTAAGCCAATAAGAAGTAAATAATTACCATCCTCCCACCGCTCGGCCCCAGGACCAAAAGGTCCTGGGGCCGAGCGGTGGGAGGAATCAGGTAGGGCTTCTTCTTTGTCGTCCTCAAAACCAAGGCCGCTGGCCTTGGCTGGTATGGGCCGCACCGTTGGTGCTTAGGATCAGGCCGAAAATAACTTCCCGTTTTTAAAACCAATTAACCGGGGCTAGCGCCAAGACCGGCTAGATAAAAGGCGATAGCCTTCGGTTTCTTGGTTTGAACCTAGCCGCCGGTTCGCAGAAGATAAATAACCGGGGCGTATGAATCTAGCCGCCGGTTCGCGGAAGATAATTAACCGGGGCTAGCGCAAAGACCGGCTAGACGCAGGGCGATAGCCACGTTTTTCCAGTTTGAATCAAGCCGCAGGACACTATTCCCCGGTTTCGACGATTTTCAAATCCTACCGGCGACATGTGCCCCAGAAAATATTTACAGCCAAAGACTTGTGCAAAATCGACAAGCCTTGGGGCAAAATCTAAATGTAGAGTAAAAGCCCTGATCATGAATTGATATTCAAGTAGTTTTCAAGTAAATACAGGCTCAGTTTTAATTGAAACTGAGCCTGCACCATTTTTTTCAGAATTTCACTTCAAATCCATCGATTTTATTCTGGATAGTCCGAAACGAAAATCGACTTCACCTGCGTATAATCACGGAAAGTGTCTTCACAGTTCACACCAGCGCCTGGCCCGCCAGAAATTCCCTGGCCACCATATGGAAGGCCATAAGCGATTGTATTATGGCAATTCACCTGACAGGTCCCGTCATGGAACTGCTTCGCCAGTCGGACACCACGCTCGATATCGCGTGTCCAGACACTTGCCCCAAGTCCATATGGAGAGCTGTTTGCCAGATGCAAAGCCTCTTCCTCTGACGATACCGGGCAGATCGTGGCATAGGTGTGAAAAACCTCGTCAGGATTGACATTCAAGCCAGGGCTTGTCAGATAAAGCGATGGCTTGAGATAAAAACCGTTTCGTCCAGCTACGTCGGCATTCCCGCCAGCCAGAAGAGCCTTGCCACCACGAGCAATCGTCTCTTGTTCTGCCTTGAGAATTCGGCGTCGCTGAGTCGGATTAATCACCGCTCCAAGCTGAGTCCCGGAGTCGCCTTGATAACCGATCTTAAGGTCCGCGAAAAACGCCTTTTCAGCTTCAATAAAGTCGTCAGCGATTTTCTTATCGACAAAGATCCGGTGAATCGTGCAGCAGGTCTGCCCGAAGTGCTGATTGGCCAGACGGCCCACCATCCGTGCAACCATGCCTGGATCAGCATCGCCCAGAACAATTGCCGCTCCATTTCCGCCCATTTCACGCTTCATACGCGTCCCATGACGGTCGCAAGTCCGCAAAATGGCCTGGCCAACACCCGGTGAGCCAGTGAATGAAATATACTTCACTCCTGGATGCTCGGCGATGCTCTGACCTGTGATCTCGCCGCGTCCTGTCAGAATGTTGATCACACCACGCGGAAAACCGGCTTCTTGAGCCAGTTTGCCGATATAAAGGGCAGAAAGTGGGGTGTCTTCGGCGGGCTTGATCAGAATCGTATTCCCTGAAAGCAGTGCAGGAAACATGAACCAGGAGGTCAGAACGATCGGATAATTCCATGGGATAATGCCAGCCACAACCCCCCAAGGCTCGCGATAGGTAAAGCCACGAACCCCATCGGCCACTTTGACTGACGGTCCATCGCCGAGCGCGATCCGCCGAGCGACATCGCTGAAATACTCTGCACAGGCTCGAATTTGGCCAAAGTCGCCCTCGGCAAGTTCTGAGACCTTGCCTCCATCAAGGATCTCGCATGCCAGAAGCACGTCGCGATCTCGCTCGCAAAGTTCAACGAGTTTATTCACAAGCTCTATACGTTGCTCGATACCCATATCACGCCAGCCATTCGAGCCATTTCCACGAAACGCTTTATCGGCGGCTTCAACGGCCAGATCAACCTCAGCATCACCCATCTCGCAGACAGTGGCCAGAAGTTCTTGCGAGCCTGGATCGATGGTCTGAAACGTGGTGTTCATCGTGCCCGTAACTTCTTCGCCATTGATAAGAGCGGCCAGCGGCTTACCTCCGTTACGACAAAAATCGACAAACTTTTGAGGAGCACGAAAGGCTGCGGCAGTCAGGGCACGAATCTCGGTGGGAGAGGTAGCCATATCTCTGGTTGATCCTTTTTTAGAGCGTAGTTGGGAATGGGCGCATGGCCCGGAACATGCCACTTAAGGCGGGAATCCGCAATCAGATGACATGAGGTGAATAAAAGCATGATACAACGATCGCAACTAAACCTCAAGCATGGTTATCGCAAAGAGCAATGAGCCCAAAGTTATGGCCTATTTAAAATCTAACCGCAGGGCGCCGGCCCCCGGTTTCGGTGCATTTTAAATCGAGCCCAAGCCGTGCTCTCCACTTCTTAATCATGCAAGAATCTCTTTGACTACCCGACCATGAACGTCTGTCAACCGATAATCCCGGCCAGAGTTTCGATATGTCAATCGGGTATGGTCGAGGCCAAGCAAATGTAAAATCGTGGCATGGAAGTCGTGTACGTGGACTGGATCCTTACCCACCCGAATTCCAAGTTCGTCAGATTCTCCATACGTAATCCCAGCTTTCAGGCCGGCTCCTGCCATCCACGAGGAAAATACCCAGTGGTGATGCTCCCTGCCCTTTGCATTCGCTGCCGAGTTAAATGGAGTGCGACCGAATTCAGTCGTCCAAACCACCAGAGTGTCATCAAGCATTCCCCTCTGTTTCAGGTCCTGGATCAGGCCAGCAATGGGTTTATCGACATTTTTGGCAAGCGGCACATGGGTCTGCATGTCTCCGTGAGCGTCCCAATTGTTTGATGATCCAACATCAATCAATTCGACAAACCGAACACCCCGCTCTGCAAGCCGGCGTGCCACAAGGCATTGCCATCCAAAGCCACTGGTGCTTCCACGCTCGAGCCCATACATGGCATGCGTGGTGTCTGATTCCTTCGATAAATCAAAGACCTCAGGCATCTCCGCCTGCATCCCAAATGCCGTCTGAAACGACTTCATTCGAGAGGCCAGAATCGGGTCGCTCGAGTGCGTGCTGAGGTGTCGCCGATTCATCCGCTCCATCGTCTCAAGCTCAAGCTCTTGGAGCCGCGAACTCGCTGCCCTTCGCTGGATGTTCGCCACAGGACTCGAACCGGGCATGACCAAAGTGCCTTGATGCGAGCCAGGAAGAAAATCGCTACCCCAGACCTGGCCGCCTGCATACGGAGTCTGAGGCGCAATCACTACAAACGATGGGAGATTCTGGTTCACAGTCCCTAGGCCATAACTGACCCAGGCGCCAGCACTTGGCCGAGCAAATGTGAACGATCCTGTATGAATTCCAAGAGTCGCTTCATAATGATTCGTATGATCCGACTGCATCGAACGAATCACGCAAAGATCATCCACACACGAAGCCATGTGAGGAAACAGGGAACTGACCTCGGTTCCAGATCTCCCATGAGATTTAAAATCCCAGGATGGAGGCCTGAGGAACATCTGGTAATCCCCCTTACGGCCTTGAAACTCATTCACCGAAACCGTTTTGCCGGAACCACTTATGAGCTGGGGCTTAGGATCCCATGAATCCACATGCGAAACTCCTCCACTCATATAAATAAAAATCACCCGCTTGGCTTTGGCTGGAAAATGGGGAGGCTTAGGCGCAAGCGGATCTCGATTTTCCGATCGGGGCGAATCTTCAGCGAGCAACTCCGAAACAATTCCCGGAAGGAGCATCGAGCCTCCAACCAAAGACCTCACGACCCCGCGACGCGATGCATTGAATACAGGTTTAATGGGCATGATTCTGTCCGTTTTAGGAATTGGGGCTCGAAATTGCAAAATTCGTTTATGCTCTGTCAGTCCAGATACAAAAACGCGTTACTGCCAAGAATCGTTCTTAGATAGGCCGCTAGCGAACGCATCTCAATTTGATCAAGATTT
>CAMBZY010000353.1 GCA_945872325.1 Candidatus Kuenenia stuttgartensis
TGCAACGATGCGTGGCTTGTTTGATGCTTGCAAGGAATTCATTGATCGAATCAATCAAGATCCACAAGGAATGATCAAACGACTTTGGCCGAAATTCGATCTTGACCCGGACGAGGAGAAACTCCAGTTCTCTGTCTGAGAGCGGTTTAAATCCAAATCACGCTCAGAAGCGAATTTCCGATAGCCCGGTCCCCTGAGCGGGAGGACCTCTTTTCAATACACCTGTCATATCCTACACAGAATTGATTTGCATCGTTTTTGAATCAAATCCAAAGCGTGCCATGTCAGGTGATCGCAGGGCGATTTTCGGCGGCATGCTTAAAAAGCGGAAGTTGTTTTTTTGAATGTTCTTTGACTCAATAGTACTATGACTGGCATTGCCAAATGTGATACGATACTTACATGAAGGAATTTGAAGAGTAAATAATCACTTTCCTTAGATTTCAATCATCCTGAAGACGGTACCAAGGCCTGTTGCCAATTCATATCAAGTCGTTTTGATCTGCCAAGAAATCGACTTTTCCCCATTTTGGAGGTCAGCTTATGCGCAATTCGGACATTCGTAAAATCGCTTTTGTCGGTGATTACCTGCCCAGAAAGTGTGGGATTGCGACTTTTACGAACGACATGTACAAATCCATCGCAGGCCATTTCCCTGAAGCGGAGTGTTTTGTCGTTCCTGTAAACGACCGGCCTGAAGGTTATGACTATGCCCCTGAAGTGAAGTTTGAGATCGATGAACCTGAGCTTGAAAGTTATCGTCGGGCAGCCGACTTCCTGAATTATTCGAATACCGATGTGGTCAGCCTGCAACACGAATATGGGATTTTTGGAGGCCAGGCAGGCAGCCATATCCTTACCCTGGTACGCGATTTGCGCATGCCTGTCGTCACCACTTTTCATACAGTTCTGCAAGAGCCTGACAACAACCAGCATCGCGTTCTCTCGCAACTCGCCAGCCTGTCGGCCCGAGTGGTTGTCATGACAGAACGGGCCAGGATTTTCCTTCGCGATATTTATGATGTCCCCGAGTCAAAGATCGACATCATCGCACACGGTATCCCGGATGTCCCGTTCGTAGATCCAAACGAATATAAAGATCAGTTCGACGTGGCTGGCCGAATGGTGGGGTTGACCTTTGGCCTGCTCTCCCCGAATAAGGGGATCGAGCAGATGCTTCGTGCCATTCCTGCAATTCTGGAAAAGTTTCCAAATTTTGCGTATATCGTGCTGGGCGCAACCCATCCAGACTTGGTCAGGGATCAGGGTGAACGATATCGGCTGAACCTTGAGCGACTGGCCCGCGACCTTGGTATCAGCAATCACGTCATTTTCTATAACCGCTTTGTAGAGCTGAAAGAACTCACGGAGTTCATTCGAGCCGCGGATATTTATGTGACCCCCTATCTGAACCCGGCTCAGATCACCTCAGGGACCCTTGCCTATTCGTTTGGCTGCGGCAAGGCGATTATTTCGACCCCTTACTGGCATGCTGAGGAATTGCTGGCCGATGGCCGTGGTGTTCTGGTACCGTTTGCCGACTCGGCTGCCCTGGCTCATGAAGTGAATGCACTTCTGGGCGATGAGAAACGTCGAACTTCCATGTGCGAAGAGGCTTACAGGCTTGGCCGGGAGATGGTCTGGGAGAAATCTGCGCATCGGTACATGGTCTCATTCCAGCGGACCAGACTTGGTCGCCAGGCTCAGCCTTATAAGCCTTTAGCGGTTCGAACTCTGGCAGAACAAGAGGACGATCTGCCAGAATGGCGACTTGACCACTTATTACGGCTGAGCGACACAACAGGCATTCTTCAGCATGCCACCCACACCATCCCGAATTATTCCGAAGGATACTGCACAGACGACAATGCCCGCGCCCTTCTTCTGACCATTCATCTTGAAGAGTTAGGGCATACAGGCCCAGAGATTGAACGGCTTCAGACACGGTATGCCTCATTCCTTCAGGCAGGCTTTAATCCGGAGACCAAGCGGTTCCGAAACTTTCTGGGATATAACCGCGAATGGCTTGAAGAGGTTGGATCAGAGGACTCGCACGGACGGGCACTCTGGGCGCTTGGCACATGTGTTCAAAAGTCTCGCAGGCCGAATGTGAAAGCCTGGGCAGCGTGGCTGTTCCAACTGGCTATGCCAGCCATTCTGGAGACAACATCGCCCAGAACCTGGGCGTTCGGCTTACTGGGTCTGCGCGAATATCTTCGACGATTTGAAGGCGAACGCCATGCGAACCATGTCCGCGAGATCTTGACGGACCGGTTGATCGACCTTTACGATCGGGTCGAAGAACCGGAATGGCCCTGGTATGAAGAAATTCTGAGTTATGATCTAGGACGAATCCCTCAGGCACTGATTGGAGTCGGTCATGATTGCGGTCATGCGCGGGCTCTCGAAGTCGGCACCAAGTCTTTGCAATGGCTGGTGAAGCTACAGACAGCTCCCCAAGAGCATTTTCGACCCATAGGAAGCAACGGTTTCTTTCCAAGAGGGCGTGAAAAGGCCCGATTCGACCAACAACCAATCGAGGCCAATGCCATGGTCTCTGCTTGCCTGGAAGCATATCGCGCCACTCAGGATCCAGCCTGGCTCAAGCACGCCCGATCCGCGTTTGAGTGGTTTTTAGGCAGAAATGACCTTGGTCAGGACCTCTACGACCCGTCCACCGGCGGATGTTGTGATGGGCTTCAAGAGGACCGGATCAATCGGAATCAAGGTGCGGAGTCGACTCTTGCATTCCTGCTTTCACTGGCTGAAATGAATCTACTGCAAGCCTCCCTGTCAGCATTTCGGCAGGCGAAGTAAAGCTCTACGGTTTCAAATAGGATCCGGACAAGTGTTTGGATCCAAAATACAAAGGATGTATTTGCCTGATATGGACGTAAAACGGACAGGAATTGTACTCAGGCCCAATAATTCCCGAGTCATCATTCGGCCATTTGAATTATCGAGTCCTTCACGGATCGAAAAAATCACCTCACGCATTGCAGCACTGTCTGAAACTGAGGTCGAGCAGAATCTCGAAAAAGTGATGAGCGAATTTCGGGAGCGCCACCAGCGCACTCGCGAATTCTTTCTGCACCGTTTTGAGCATGTCAGAAAACACCTGCTCACCGACTTGCCTGTGAGTGAGTCCAGAAAATTGCTGATAGGGGCGTATTTTACTCAGGAATATGCGCTCGAGTCGGCGGCTCTGTTTAACCCGTCGATGGTTTGGCATCCAGATCAATCGGGCGTTCCAGAGGGATCAAAGCGATTCATTTTGAGCATGAGGGCCACGGGCGAAGGCCACATTTCCTCGATCACGTTCCGAACGGGCCTGATTGACTCCCACAGCGGTATCCACATGGACCAGCCGACGCGGCTTGTACAGGCCCCAGAGCTTTTACCGAACGCACTTTACGAGAAGATTCTATTTCATCGCAAATTGACGGAACTTGGGATCAATGGAGCTTTGACGGAGCAGGTCATGTCGACTCTGCCCGATCATTTTACTCTTGAGGAACTTGAACGCAATCTGAACAATGCGTTGAAGAGCAATCGGACCCGCCAGCGGGAATTTGAGCCGATCGCACAAACGATGATCCTCTTGGCCAGAGCCAATTACGAGATCATGTTTGACCCAATGCTAGATGTCTCAGAGCGGATCATATTTCCATGGTCGCCTACCGAGACCAACGGAATTGAAGATGCCCGCTTTGTGCAATTTACACACAGCGATGGCCGGGTGACGTACTATGCGACATATACTGCATATGATGGTCGCGTAACACTACCGCAGATGCTCGAAACGGAAGATTTCCTGCATTTCAAAATCAGCACCTTAAACGGTCCTGAGGTGCGTAATAAAGGCTTCGCTCTGTTCCCGAGGATGGTGAACGGACAGTATGCGATGCTTTCACGTCAGGACAACGAAAATATCTTTCTGATGTACTCCGACCAGCCCCACTTCTGGTATGTCAAAGAGTTGATCGCCCGCCCGACTTACCCCTGGGAGTTCATTCAGCTGGGGAATTGCGGATCGCCCATTGAGACGGAAGCCGGCTGGCTGGTGCTGACTCACGGTGTTGGCCCGATGCGAAAATATGCCATGGGGGCGTTTCTGCTGGACCTGAACGATCCATCCAAGCTGATTGGACGACTCGACAAACCGCTTCTGGAGCCGAATGCAAACGAGCGTGAGGGATACGTCCCAAATGTTGTGTACAGTTGCGGGGCCGTGATTCATGGACAGGATTTGGTGATCCCATACGCCATGTCCGACTATGCCAGCACCTTTGCCACAGTCCCACTTGATGAGGTTCTCAGCAGCATGACCCGGTTCTGAGTCGTACCTTTTTTCC
>CAMBZY010000354.1 GCA_945872325.1 Candidatus Kuenenia stuttgartensis
CAATATTTTTTGAAGAATTTTGAAAATGTTTTGTCCGATACCAGGAAATCCTTCGTATGTATGAGTATATGAAGCCTTCTTATAGAGAGGCTTAGCGAAACATGGCGGCGAAAATTACTCAAGTCAGGAAGTCGTACAATGGCAACAAAAAGTCGCAAATCATTCACATATGCACCATTACGAGTGACATCGGGAATGTTGGTCAAGCCACATCTTGAGGTGTCGGCGTTGGACTGGCATGAAGTGATCAACCAGAAGTCGCTGATGGCGTTTGATATGGCAGCGATGATTCTGTTCTCGATGATTGGATTGGGAATGACGTGGACATCTCGCCACTGGTTGCCTCCTGTATGGCACAACAATGTGGGGATGGGAACGGAGATTGGCCTGAGCGGAGCTCGACTCGGTGTTGTAGGATTTGTGACTGTAGTTTCCGCTGCGGGACTGGTAGTGGCAAACCGCTTCAAGTGGCTGGAGTTGCCTTGGGATCAGACTGTTTTGACTGGCCTGAAATTGCTCGCCACAGCGATGCTTTCATGGGGAGTCCTGTTCAGCTATCACGATCCGATTGTTGGGCTTATCCCTATGGCAGGATTGACTTTAATCTCGGTCATGCTGCTATTTCGGATCGATCTCGATGAGGCTTTAAAGATGTCCGTCTACCTGGGTCTGATCGGGATGCCCATCGTCTTCTCCGGATGGGTCATCTGATTGAGTCAGCAGATCGGTACCAAGACTTGAATCGTCGCAAATGGCTTAACAGTAGAAAGTTCTATCGGATTGGAGGGGTGCCGTGGTCGGCGTCCATGACCGGTCCTGGCGAGAGCGTGTGCGTGACTGATTCTTCGCGGATTCCTGGCTTGGTGACCAGTGCCCAGATCACGTTGCTCCAATATTTTGGTGGGTCAAGGCCAAGCATGCGATACTTCAGGCCAGCCAGTTTACGCATGGTGAGCACAAATTGACGGTAAATCGATCTTTTGAAGTCGATACCTGCCGGCCATGGGTCGCGGATTTCCTTCAGCTCAAAGCCATGGCAGAACAGCATTTCAGCCAAAGAGAGTGAAGTGAACGACGTTTCGTGAGTGATATCGCCATAAACGCAAGCGGGGCCGGTCGGGCTTTCAGCGTTTGGGACACTGACGATAAACCTTCCTCCAGGCCTGAGTCGGCGATAAACCTCGCGAAGGATCGGGAAAAGTTCTTCGCGAGTGAAGTGTTCGATGATGTCGAGCATGACGATCATGTCGTATCCATCGTTGGACTGAACCAGAAAATCGAGAGCCGTTTGCTCGTGCACATTGAAGCCGAGTTCGCGAGCGATGGAGATCTGCTTTTTATCGAGATCAAGCCCCGTTAAGCGATCGTATCCTTCTGACCTGAGAAAATAGAGGAATTGGCCACTGCCGCATCCAATATCCAACAACTCACCGGTTTTATAATCAGGGAGCCAGCCGCGCGTATACCACTTATAATATTTGCTACGAATTTCATGGCGGGCCGCAACATCTTCCGAGGTCTGGTAGTTATGCCATGCCGACTGCTGCTGATAGAAAACGTCACGGTATGGGTTTGACATCATGTCCACCAAAGTCTGAAAGGATGAAATCTGGGGCTTCGAATATTATGACTTTGGAACAGGGCCATAGGCTTGATCCAGAAGCTGAACTGGATGGACCACATCCACTTGATTTCCTCGGTCATGGAGGTGTTTCTGGATCTGGAGCTGGCAGCCGATATTTCCGGTAGCCACCATGGTTGCACCCGTGGCTTCGATATATTCCGCCTTGCGCTGGCCGAGTTTATGGCTCATTTCAGGCTGAGTCAGATTGTATGTGCCGGCTGCTCCGCAACAGATTTCGGTTTCTTCGAGCGGTTTCAATTGCAATCCGTCGATCATTCCCAGCAATTGTCGGGGCTGATTGCGAATCTGCTGGCCATGACAAAGGTGGCAGGCATCGTGATAAGTCGCTTGCATTTCAATCGGGTTCTTGGGCTTGATTGGGCCCAGAGCCACCAGAAATTCCGAAATATCTTTTACTTTGGCCGTAAATGCCTGTGCCTGAACGGATTCGGGATCATGATGCATCAGGTGAGCATAATCTTTGAGCATGGCACCGCATCCAGCAGCGTTCATGATGATCGCATCATATTTGGATGGGTCGAACGTCTTTAAGTTCTGTCTCATGAAGGCTTTGGCGCCGTCTTCGTCGCCAGAGTGGTAGCTGACAGCGCCGCAGCAGACCTGTCCACGAACCACTTCGACATCGCAGCCGTTATGTTGCAAAACCCTTGCTGTGGCATGGTTTGTCTCCGGAGTCATGGCATCTGTGACACAGCCCGTGAATAAAGCCACTTTTGCACGCTTTGGCCCAACGGCCGAAAGGTGTTCAGGTAGGGCTTGTGGCGGGAATAGAGCCATTTTAGGGGGTAGCATCGCTTGCATTCGTTGCAAGGTTTTGGGCAGGATCCGGATTAAACCTGTGGAGTCCATGAATTTCAAGATGCCAAGCGACTGTGCGACTCTGGCAGGCATGAGAGCGAGTTTCATGCGGTTTGCGTATGGAAATAAATGTTTGAGCAGGAGTCTGAGTAGCAAAGGCGGGCGATCATCACCCTTGGCAGAGAGTTCGAGGGCCACTTTAAAAGGCTCGATCAGCTTGCCGTACTGAACCCCTGATGGGCAGGCCGATTCACAGGCCCGGCAGTCGAGGCAAAGGCCTAGATGCTCGCGAACTTTTTCTGAGGCATTGGCTCGGCCGTCCACCACGGCTCTCATCAAATAAATCCGGCCTCGAGGGCTGTCGTTTTCATCACCAGTCATGACATAAGTCGGGCAACTGGCAGTACAAAGGCCGCAATGGACGCAGTCTTGATAAAGCCCGTATTCGACGCGCTGGGCGAGCCAATTTAAATCCACACCGGCATCATTCTGGCTTGATTGTGGATTCGTTTTGTTCAATTCGGCGACTGTCATGATGGCATGATACCTGTGATTTGGAGTCTGTCTGCATTCATCATTTTAAATTCGGGAGCGGGTGGAACTCAGGAGTGGTTTTGGAATCGAGTCGATTCCAGACCCTTCGATTTCCGCTTAGCAGAGGTCAAGGAATCGACCGGGATTGAGTATCCGGTTCGGGTCAAGAGCGGACTTGATCCCATCCATGATGGACCAGTCGGGCCGGGGCTCGCCCCAGATCTGGAATTCCGGCTTCCAAGCGGCTGGTGTATGAGTGATGCTGACGGAGCCGCCCGATTTTCTGGCCAATTCTGTCAACTGGGCGACATGATTCAAGGCGGTTTTCAGATCCAGATCATGACGTGAAGTGAATGTCGCAATGCCTTGGCCAGCATGGGCCTGGATGGCCCAGGTGTCGTTATCTGATGAGTCCAGAATGTGGGAGAGCTGGCTTGGGCGAGTCACAACCCGGGCTGTGAATTTTTCACCAGAATTCGCATAAGATTCGGTCAGATCATGCCATAGGGGAAGGGCTTGGGAATCGCGGACGATCTCAAGTTCGCATCCATCTGGAAGTTCCTGAGCGATCTCCCGAGTCTGCCATTCCACGGTTTTCAGGCTATCGTCAAACCCGACTGCGACCACATATTTGCTCGATTTCAGGCCGTTTTTCGACCCAATCAGACCAGCCGCATGGGCGTTCATGACTTCGATGGCTGTTGGACGGGTGGAGGAATGATTGAGAGTGTCTAAAAATGCTGTAAGTGCTGTGATATCAGGAACGGACACCCAGGCGATTGCCGTGCTTTCAGGCTTTGGACGAACCTTGTAGGTCAGTTCGGCGATGACTCCGAGAGCTCCCATGGAACCTGTCAGAAGCTTTGGGAAATCGTAGCCAGCGACGTTCTTTACAACACGTCCGCCACCTTTGATCAGAGTTCCTGAACCGTTCACAAACCCGATTCCGATCAATTGATCGCGGGGTCTCATGGCGGTATGACGGCGAGGGCCGGTCCAGCCCGTAGCCATGATTCCGCCCAAAGTCGCTTGGGCAGCTTGCGGCGGATCGATCGGCAGGTATTGATTATTGGTCGACAGAATGGCTTGAAGAGCTTCTAAAGTCATTCCTGCTTCGACCGTTATAGTCATGTCAGCAGCAGGGTAGTCGATGACTTTTGAAAGCAGTTTTGTGGAGACAATTGCCCCTGGCCGGCTGGGCAATCCACCATAATTCAGCGAAGTGCATCCACCTTGTGGGTAAACAGGCTGAGATTCCGCCGAGCAGGCTGCGATCAGCTCGCAAAGTTCTGTAACATTTGCTGGCGAATGATGATGGGTCGCAAAACGACCATCTCCCAAGCTGCCATGGGAGTCAGCGGCTGGCCA
>CAMBZY010000355.1 GCA_945872325.1 Candidatus Kuenenia stuttgartensis
TCAGAAAGTTTAGAGAGTTCGATCACGGTGTCTTCAAAACTGTCAGGTCCCACGGCTGCTGATCTGTTGGTCAAATCCACTGGCTTATCCAAGTCCTGACCGAGCCATTTAGCAGCAATTTCAGCAGAAGCGATTGGCTTCGTTGGATCTGCCTGACCACCCGGAAAATATATCGTCTGCTCCGGCTGATCTTTGACAGTCCATTTCAGCTCAAACTCTCGCCCTGTCTCGACTTGATCGCTTTCAAAAAATAATTCCACATGACCGGGCCGCGAATCCGGAATCAAATGCATCGCCCATCCACCTGGCGGTTTCTTGCCACCCGGAGCCCATTGCCACTCACCCCCACCTTTGCCTTTTAAAGTGATGTTCGTGAGCCGGGCGGTTTGCATTCCAGAAACGTGAATCTGGATATCCTGAATATTGTCGGAGCCTGCTGTGGTTGATTTTCCTACATAATCTTTCCCACTTTGCCCAACCCACTTTGCGGACGGGCCAGGATTGGCCGTTTTACGTTTCGTCTGACCTTCTGCGGATTCATGCCAGAACGTGAATATCAGAACGAGTAATCCGATAAGAGGCTTAAAGCGAATCGATTTAGAGTGCATCAAGCGTCTCCGTGACTGGTACTTTGTGGTTCAGAGTTATGCATGTCCGATCAAGCCGCAACAGGATCTCGATATAATTGACGCCTAAAACCATGGCGTAAGGGACTTGATTCTGGCATATTAATGTGAAACGAGGATTTCTCCCATATCAATCTTGAAGAAGTGTGTGCTGCTCAAGCTGATCCCACTATTTTCCCGATGAATTCTCGACCAAGTGGGCGTTGTCAATCTCTGAAAACCCCACAACCATCATCCACCAAAATCTCAGGATTCGTTTCCCTATGAGCTCAAAAATTGCAGTTTTCTGGCCAGGTGATTATCGTGCCAAGCCAAATGAATGGGCGCTTGATCAATCTCAAGAAGCGACGACACAGATTTTCGCTGCTCTCAAAAAACTTGGTAAAAGCCCTTATCTGGTTGAGGGTTATCTTACAAGGCCCGGTGAGGCCATCAAGAAACTTGGACCGATACAGGATCCTGCTGTTGGCTTGTTTGTGCACTGGACGTATGCACCTCATACCGTGGATGGGGTGGTTGGGAAGGATACGCCTCTGCTGCTCGCTTCGAATTTCTCTGGGACGTGGCCAGGCCTGGTTGCACTCCTGAACACGGCGGCCAGTCTCGAAGTGGTTGGACGTTCCGCAAGCCGTGTCTGGACCCGCGCGAAGGACTGGACCAGCGACGAATTCTTCATGGAACACCTTCGCGAATGGACGGAGACGGGTGTCACAACTTACTCTGAGGAAGATCTTTACAGCACATCTCCAGTTTCAGATCAGGCTCGATCCACGGCCCAGACTGTGCTTGACCAGATCCATGCGAAACGTATTTTGGCCTTGATGCTTGGCGATACGTCCATGGGGATGATCAATGGCTATTTTGGACCTCGTGTGCTGACGAAAATTGGATTCACGGAACATAAAGTGGATCAGGCGTGGATCCTCGAACGCCGCGGCTCCGTCTCGCAAAGCCGAGTGGACGATGCCTTTAAGTATGTTGTTGATAAAGGCGTTACGTTCCACTGGGGTGAGGAGGGTGCCGAAGATTTTACTCCAGAATCAACCAAGGAACAGCTTCGCGACTATCTGACCGTTCTGGATATGATCCACGAGTTTGAAGCGGACTGTCTGGGATGGCAGTATCAACTTGGCTTACTTAAGCTCACTCCACCGAGCGATTTTGCCGAGGGGTTGTTCAACTCGCATGCACGACCTGAGGGCAATGGTCACCCGATAATCACTTCTACAGAGGCTGATCAAGGTAATCTGGTTCCGATGGAGCTGATGAAGCGAATTCTTGAAGCCAAGGGCCAGCCTGGAGCCGTGATGTTCCACGACGTCCGCTGGGGGGCTGAACACGACGGGCGATTCCTATGGGTGCTGTTAAACAGTGGTTCCTGTGGGGCTTATGCATTTAATCACGATGTAGATTCACTCAAAGGGGCACACAGTTACCGACAGCCATCGGGATATTTCCCGGTTCCTGGAGGTACTTTCGCAGGCGTGAGTTTACCGGGAGCAATGACATGGGCTCGCGCCTGGCTTGACCGCAATGGCCAACTGGTCATGGATATGGGCCGTGGCGAATCGGTCGACCTACCGGAGTCGGTTCGTGAGGAATGGTGGCAGGGAACCACGCGACAGTGGCCATTCATGGCGGCAGATCTTGGCTGTGACTGGGGCTCTCTGATGGCCCACTATATGTCAAATCACGTGGCCGTGGCTTACGGCGATATTCTTGGTGAACTCGTGGCCGTGTGTCAGGGGCTTGGGATTCGTACTCGGCTTTGGGGCAAAGGGACTCAGTCCTGATTCGAAGTAAGTCACTAAAAAGTCAACAAAAACAGTTGGGCTGGTGCTTCAAATCGAAGTACCAGCCCAATATTGTTTGATGTCCTGATTGATTCAGTGGTTAGGTGAAATCACCAATAAGCCCAGTGATAGGCAGGATCCATCAGTCGGATCTCATCTTCGTGCAGTTCGATGTGATCACCAAAGATTTGAAAGTCGATCTGTAAAGACTTGTAAGTCTTTTTGGCAGCAGTCGTTTCGGTTGCTTTGACAGCTTTGTAGCCATCGGACAGGCCACGAACATAGATTGAAAATCGGCTTGCTTTGGGATCCATATTATCCCAGATGGCCACGCCGAATACGGCATCATCGACGCCCTCTTTTTTACTTGGCGGGATTACGCCAACAAGGTCGACTGAGCCTAAAAGTGGGGTGGATGGTTCTTCCCGAGCTTGAATCAGTTTCACGGCTTGCGGCAACGGAACGTCGTCGTAGCGTTTATTCGTGTTCGTCACGATCGAGAATTGGGGAACGAAAAGTCTCGGTTCACCGGTCCGATTGACGACGCGATAGTACATGTAATAGATCGTTCGGCGACCTTTGCCAGGGATTTCCACGGTTCGCATTCGCAGGGGCTTGAATGCCAGGTCGAGTACCCACAAGCTTTTGCGATCAGCTGGCTGGAGCGAGGTATCGACCATCTGAAAATTGAATGATGGGGAACCGGCTCTGACGGGCACGGTTGGAAGTGGTTTTGACAGAACAGCTGGAGGGATCGGATCCGGGCCAGCTAATTCTTCAGCAGCGGGTGGCTCAACTGGTTTGTTTTGCGCATTCTGAGCGATCGCCCCATTGGGCAAGGTCAAACCAGCAGCGACGCTCAAAGCCCATTCTCGACGGGACCAGACTGGCATTGCGACCTCGAATCCATCATGTATCTGATCGGAAGGCGGAAGTCAGAACCTCTATTCACGCAAGTGGTTCTGTAACTGACGACTGGTTTAGGGAAGAATCCTGCCAGAAGTCCGCGACTGACTCTTTATCCATAAACTTAGCCCATCTTGGAAATTCGGTCAAGAAAACCCTGTCGAGTAATTTCATAATCTTTGTTTAGAATTGGTCTAATCCCCGTTTCCGGCATTCCGTCAATTTTTAGGAACTGGTTCCAGGTGAGGAGCGAGCCTCTGACGTTCACCGTGGGTTAGGTTCAGTCGCGGATTGGATTTATAGGATCTGGATACGAGTTTTGAAGTGTTAGGGGCGACTGGTTTTTGCTGATAAAGCGATGTTCGTAGAGGAAAAACCTTGACTTTGAAGACTTTTCTGGTAAATTATTTCTTGTGGAGCTGATGATTCATCGAATCGTTGCAGTTTCACAGATGCCGGAGTGGCGGAATTGGCAGACGCGCTAGGTTCAGGTCCTAGTGGGAGTTAATCCCGTGGAGGTTCGAGTCCTCTCTTCGGTAGTTTATCAGGAAAGGACTTAGGGAAATTTCCCTGAGTCCTTTTTTGTTGGCCGGTGAAGACTTGGTAACATTTTGGTAACATGGTTGCAGTCACATTGGAGTCATATTGATGGCTGGACTGCAAGACCGTGGCGGGCGTTACCGCATCCTGTTTCGATATCGTGGTAAGCAGCACACCCTGGCCCTGGGCAAGGTCTCGAAAATCGAGGCCGAAGCCAAGACGGCTCAGGTCGATTACCTGCTGCTTCGACTCAAACAAAATCTGATCGTCCTCCCACCTGGGATCGGTATCACCGAATTCCTCGAGCATGACGGCAACCCTCCTGAACGCACCTCGGCGTTGGTTGGTAACAACTCTGGTAACACAGATCTGGGGTTTCTCCGCGATCGTTATCTGGCGGTGCATGTCAACGCTCTTGAAAAAAACACCCTCTACACCGCCCGGATCCACTTCGACCACATGGTGACTACCCTGGGCG
>CAMBZY010000356.1 GCA_945872325.1 Candidatus Kuenenia stuttgartensis
CTGGAGAAGTTCCAGTTTGCTGAACTCTCAAAGACTTTGCGAGACTTTACCTGGAATGACTTCTGTGACTGGGCGATTGAGTTCGCCAAGCCAAGACTGAAGAATCCGGACGCACGTCCTGTGGCACAGGCCGTTCTTGTGGAGGTGCTGGACACTCTGGTCAGGCTTCTGCACCCGATCGTGCCGTTCGTGACAGAGCAAATCTGGCAATCTCTGGCGGTTGTGGCCCCGAAACGCGGTCTTTTTGCGACCCGTCCTGCTGCGGAAAGCATTTGTATCGCCGCATGGCCCAAGCCAGAGGATTTCTTGCTCGATACAGCCGCAAAATCACAAGTGGATATGTGGAAGGAAGGAATTTCGGCCCTTCGTAACATCAGGGCTGAACGAAACTTGCCGCGTGATGCCAGGCCAGAGCCAGTGATTCGTGTGGCAGGCACTGATCTGGCCGCGATGACCGCTGGCCTGACCATGTTCCAGACACTGGCGGGAATTGGAGGGTGGCAGTTATTTGACCAATCCGCAGGACTCCCAGCGGAGGTGGAAGCCTCTCGCGAGCGTGGCGAATTGGCGGCCAAGGTTCTTGAAAAGATGGAAATCCTGGTCCCTCTGGGCAGTTTTATCGACAAAGATGCGGAACGGATCAAGCATCAGAAGTCGTTGCAGGACTTGGATAAACAGATTGCCGGAATTGACGGAAAGCTTGGCAACGCATCGTTCATAGAGCGTGCACCGGCGGAACTTGTGGCGCAGCAGAGGCAGAAGCGAGATGAGTTGGCCTCGCGCCGGGCATCGGTGCAGGAACTCTTGTCGAACCTTGAAAAAGCCTGAGAAATACGGCTTTCAGGTTGACGTTGAGGTGTGCTGTGCTCTATTCTTGAGGTACGAAGTCAAGTCTAAGTCGAAGGGGCGGTCAAAGTGGCTGTTCGAATGCAGTTGTCGCGCATCATCATCAACGAGAATGCCGACCAACAGTATATCTTCTTACGGGAGGTTGATGGCGAGCGATCGTTTGCCATCGTGATTGGCCTGTTTGAAGCCACGAGCATTGATCGAAGGGTCAAAGGCAATCGTGGGCCGAGGCCACTGACGCACGACCTGATCGCGAATATTGTCGATCAAATGGGTGGCGAAATTGCAGAAGTCCACATAACGGAGTTGAAAGACGCGACGTATTTTGCGAAACTAAAGATCATCCACAACGGCGAGACTCTTGAAGTGGACAGCCGCCCCAGCGATGCAATTGCGCTTGCTGTAACGGTGAATGCTCCAATTTATGTGGTCGAAGATGTTCTGGAAGAGTTGGTGGATTGAGATTTTGATGGTATAGTGTTGGTGAAGCGAATCCATCCGATGGATCGCAACTCGTCCGGAGGGGTGCCTGAGTGGACGAAAGGACCGGTTTTGAAAACCGGCGACGGGGTAACTCGTCCGTGGGTTCGAATCCCACCTCCTCCGCTGAATGATTCGAGAACTGATCGGCCTGATTCGATTCCGGATCACCCGTTTGCCTCTGTCTTCTTCTCTCTAACTTCCATGATCTACTCCAATTTGGGTTGAGGCGACCTATGGCCAACTCCACCGCTGACAGCTCATTTACGACAAGTGGTCTCGAAAACGAACTATCCGGCTACAAAGCCATCAGTGGCTCTGCCATCTTCAGCGCCATCATGGGCGGCCTTTCGGCCCTCATGTTTGTGGACTGGAAGTTCATTTTCGTTCCACTCCTGGCAATCTTTTTTGGAGCCACCGCGCTTCGAAGAATCAATCGTTATGCAGACATCTACACCGGCCAGAAAATTGCTCAGGCTGGTATCGGTCTCGCCGTGATTTTTACTCTGGTTTCGGTGACCACCGGCTATGCATTTAAGATCAAACTGAATAACGAAGTGACAGCTTATGCCAAGAATCTTGAGCAAGTGCTTCAAACTGGCAGTGCCAATGAAATGCTTTTCCTCAAAATTCCGACCAGCCAACGTGGCGATTTGACACCTGA
Source organism: Candidatus Kuenenia stuttgartensis (assembly GCA_945872325.1). GTDB lineage: Bacteria > Planctomycetota > Planctomycetia > Isosphaerales > Isosphaeraceae > QWQI01. The sequence goes on from CAMBZY010000356.1 coordinate 1,994, forward strand.
CAAAGCCGCTGCGGAACGGATCACCACGGCTCCTGAATCCAAGGTTCAGCACGAAAACGAGATGAAGCCGCTGAACGAGATCGTTGCAGTCCGCTCACTACCAGGTGCTAAACTGGAATTCATGGGTGTCGAAGCTGCAGGTTATGACCTGCTGACGCCTTACGCGTTTGCCCTATATTCTGTGACTGCGCCTGCTGCACCACACGTACACAAAGAGGGCGATGATCATGACCATCATGAAGAGTCGAGCAACGAACCTAAATATCTCATGGTAGAAATCAAGGGCGAAAAAACGGCTGGAAAGTTCAACTGGTATGCGTCCCAGATTCAGTTCCCTTACAAACGCGGAACCGCTCAAATCAAGGCTGCCCCTGTGGATGATGGTCACGGCCACGCCCACTGACGCAACGGTAGTACGTCCAATTAAGCCGATTTGCAAAATCTGGGATAAAAGGCGATTTCTATCGCCTTTTATCTTTCTTGTTTAATTGCGGATTTGTTATAAATCAATTATAGGAAAGCGCTGACTTTCTTAACCTGCCGATGCTGAAAAGATGCCATTACAGACCTTATCGCCTCCCGGCCAACTGGTATTCCAACCCTCTTCCCAAATTCTGAGGATCCTAATGATCAATTCGCCGCGATTCCGTACTGGTTTGAGTCTTTTTATGGCATCAAGCGCGTTTTGGGGATTCCTGACTATACAGCAATCGAAAGCTCAAGAAGATCTTGCAGGTGAACTTCCGCGCATACCGGCTGTAGAACCTGACAAAGCTCTTTCCACCTTCGCCATCAGGCCAGGTTTTCGACTGGTTCCTTCCGCCACAGAACCGCTCGTTGCTGACCCTGTCAGCATGGTTTATGACGGTCTAGGCCGAGCTTATGTTGTCGAAATGCGGGGCTATCCTTTTCCTGAAGAAAAGCCGACTGGCAAAGTCCGCCTGCTTGAAGATACCAACAGCGATGGTATTTTCGACAAAGGTAGCGATTTTCTAACAGGGCTTGATTGGCCCACAGGCGTTATCCCTTACAAAAACGGTGTTTTTGTGGCCGCCCCGCCCGAGATCATCTACGCCAGAGATGATAACGGAGATGGTGTCGCTGATACCCGAAAAGTCGTGTTTAGCGGCTTCGGAACCCAAAATGTTCAGGCTCTTCTCAATGGCCTGCTCTGGGGCACGGATGGCTGGATCTATGGATCTGCTGGAGGCAATGGTGGAGACATCAAGAACCACACGACCGGAAAAACAGTCTCAGTCCGGGGCCGTGACTTTCGTTTCAAGCCCGATGGATCCGCTTTTGAAGCCACTTCCGGAGGCGGCCAATTCGGCCATTCGCTCGACGACTGGGGCCACCGCTTTGTGTGCAACAATTCCAATCACATCCGCCAGATCATGATTCCTTCGCACTATCTCGAGCGAAATCCGTTCCTGATCCAAAACTCCGTTCTGCTCGATATTCCCAAAGAAGGGGCCGCTGGCCCGGTTTACCGAGCCAGTCAAGCTGAGCCTTGGAGAATCGTTCGGACCCGCCAACGAGCCTCAGACCCTGATTTCCGTAAACGCGCCCCTGCGACAGAGTTGGTCGCAACTGGATTCTTTACATCCGCAACTGGCGTTACCATCTATCGTGGAACATCCTATCCGGAACCTTATCGCAACAATGTCTTTATTGGTGATGTTGGTGGTAATCTAATTCACAGAAAGACTTTAGCGAAGTCCGGAAGCCACTATGAAGCCACTCGGGCCGATCACGGTGTCGAGTTCATAACCTCAACCGACAACTGGTTTCGGCCTGTGAATTTTGCGAACACACCGCACGGAACATTGATGGTTCTGGACATGTATCGCGAGACCATTGAACACCCATTTTCGATCCCTGAACCAATCAAAAAACACCTCGACCTGACCAGCGGAAAGAATCGTGGTCGGCTTTATCACCTTGTTCATGAGGGCTTTAGCCCGCGTTCAAAGCCCTCTCTGGAAAACGCTTCTTCAGCCGATCTGGTCTCGGTTCTGGCCGACCCCGACTCTTGGTGGCGTGAAACAGCCCAGCGTCTTATCCTCGAAAGAGCCGATATTTCGGTCGTTCCAGCTTTGGAGAATATGGCCACAACCTCCAAATCCGACCTTGGCCGGGTTCACGCTTTGTGGACACTGGCGGCTCTTGGTCAACTCAAATCAGCCACACTTTTGCCCGCCTTTATGCATGAGAACTCCGGGATTCGCGAACAGGCTGCGAAGCTGAGTGAGCCGTTCTTGAAGTCTGATCCTCAAGTGGCTCAAGCGCTTCTAAAACTGGCTGACGACAAGGATGGCTTTGTGCAACTTCAAGTCG
>CAMBZY010000357.1 GCA_945872325.1 Candidatus Kuenenia stuttgartensis
TAGGTTTCGCTACCGGAGTCGCACTACTCGCATCAGGCTCAGATGGCTGAAATTCGGTCGGAAAGTAGTTTTGCTCAGGTTCGACTTGAGGGAGATTTGAGGGTCTATTCTCAGCCGCAGGCTTTGAGACTGTTGGGGCGGGTGGAGCATAGGATTGGTTGTTCACTGGAGATCGACTTGCCGATTTCTCACCCCAAGGCTCAGACTGGCCGGGGCCGAGTGAACCTGCCATCAATCGCTTATAAGCTGAGACAGCCAGTTGGTCGCATCGCTCGTTTTCTGGGTGACCTGCATGGCCTTTGACGTGGGTGACCTTGATTTCATGGCGTCCCAACTGCTCGTCAACAGCTCGCCATAGATCCTCATTCTGGAGCGGTTTAAGTTGCTTTCCCTCGCGTCGCTTGTATCCGTTGGCACGCCATCCCGGCAGCCATTCCATAATTCCTTTGGCCAGATACTGACTGTCGGTGACGATCTCAACCCTGCAAGATCGTTTCAAGGTTGTGAGGCCCCTCAGAGCGCTGATGATCTCCATCCGATTATTTGTGGTGTGCTGTTCGGCTCCCGCATGTTCGACTCTCCGGCCGGAGGCTGGATGCTCCATGATGAAGGCCCAGCCGCCTGGCCCTGGATTACCGCTGCATGCGCCGTCGGTGAAAAGCTTTACGTAATCTTCAGGTGCCGATTGAGGAGGCATATCGATGCACTTGCCTTGAATCCAGAGAATCCAGACGATCAACAAATCGCCTTCCAGCAGGCTTTTTTGTAAAACATGATCGCATGCTTGTTGATACCTGAACGCAAAGCCAAGCTTTTGCATTCTGATCCCAACAAAATCACTGTTTTGAGCCGATTCGTCAATAGCAGGATTGTGGTCAGTGTATCAAACGCGACGCACAACGCCCACCAGAACACCCATGACCTCGACGCTATCTCGAATGATTGGCTTGAGTTTCTTGTTGCAGGGTTCGAGCCGGAATTTGCCTTTTTCTTTGTAGAATTTTTTCAGGGTGGCTTCACCACTCTCATCAAGAACGGCAACGATCTGGCCATTGACGGCCGTTGCCTGGCGTTTCAGGATCACCACATCTCCATCGGCTATCATCGCTTCAATCATCGAGTCGCCGCTGACCTTCAGGCCAAACGTTTCTCCACCATATTGCCAGTCGTCGAAATCCAGCAGTTCAGGCTGTTCTACAGCCTCGATTGGCTGACCAGCGGCAATCGTCCCCATGAGTCTCAGGCCAGTTGCAGCAAGGCCTTTGGAATCAAGCAGTTCGATAGCACGCGACATGTTCGGTTCGCGGTGGATCAAACCTTTTTTCTGGAGCGCTTTCAGGTGGCACATCACACCATTGGGACTGGCGATTTCAAACTCAACGCCAATCTCCCGAACCGTGGGGCCATAGCCTCGTGTATTGATCTTGTCTTTGATGAAGAGATAGATCTTCTTCTGGCGATCTGTCAACGAATCGAGATTTACGGATTTCCGCATGTTTCAGGCACCTCTAATCGAACCAACATTCAGGCAACTTGGTTCCGGATCTCCAAGGATTTGGGCTCAACAGAGCGCCCAAAGGATTTGTCCACGTGTTCAAGTTAACACATGAACAGAACAACAGCAACACGAAATCGTTTGTTTTTTAAAAAAACACGGAAAAGCCTTGGATCTGAAGGGCATAGCCCAGAATTCTAAAATGGATTATGGATTCACGGTTGATACAGGCCATGGGTGCCGATAGGATATGGTTTCCGAACATCGTTCATCATAAATGTTCGGCAGGCGAATCTTCCCTACCTGAAATTGTGGCACAGATCATCATGTCGAAAAAAAATATTGTTGCCATTCATTCGCATCCTGATGACGTTGAGTTTCAATGCGCTGGAACCCTGGCCATTCTGGCTAGGCTGGGCCATAAAATTCATATTGCCACAATGACGCCCGGCGATTGCGGTTCTGTCTCTCTGCCACCAGATGAAATTGCAAATGTGCGAAGAGCAGAGGCCAAGGCGGCTGCTGAGTTGATAGGTGCGGAATATCACTGCCTGGAATTTCGCGATCTGGCGATTTTTGAGGATGATGAGTCACGCAGACGTGTCACGGAATTCATCCGTAAAGTCAATCCTGACATCATTCTCACCGCTCCCCCGATTGATTATTTGTGTGATCACGAGATCACCCATCGACTGGTACGAGACGCATGTTTTGCAGCACCCTGCCCGAACTACAAAACCCGTCAGTGGGATCCTGCTCCAGCGACGGCCCATATCGCCCATCTGTATATGATGGATGCACTTGAGGGCTGTGATCGCAATGGGTTGCGACAGTCTGTTGACTTCTATGTAGATGTAACGGATGAGTTTGGAATTAAAAAAGAAATGCTTGCCTGTCATATCAGTCAGAGAGAATGGCTGATGAAGCATCACGGAATTGATGAATATCTGATTGGCCAGGAGACGGCTTCAAAGAAGCGTGGAGAAGAGGCTGGAGTCGTTTTTGCAGAAGGCTTTTGGCAATATAAAGGGCATGCTTATCCGCATGACAATCTCTTAATGCAATTGGTTGGAGATCTCGGACGAATTCGTCATTAATGCCCCTATCACGCTCAGAAGTGGATTTCTGTCGTCCCAGTTCTTTCACCTTGATGAGTTCAGAACATTTGCATCGGGTGAAGTTGGTGGATGTAATCGGTGCAGGCATGGTTGAGGGATCGGGATCGAAAGGATTGACACAAGGGAGTGGCTCGCTTTATAATTCCGTCCGTACCTGTACGAGAAAAGAATATGAGACAAGGTGTCTCGTTTCTGAATATCGACAGACGGGTGATTGTCGTTCCGGATCAAGATTCTGCTTTTTGGGAGATCACACACAATGGCCGTTCGAGTGGGCATTAACGGGTTTGGACGTATTGGGCGATTGGTATTCCGAGTTCTGGCCCAGTATCCAAACGAGTTCGATGTTGTTGCCATCAACGACCTTTCGGACGCCAAGAGCCTGGCACTTCTGTTGAAGTACGACAGCGTGCATCGCCAGTTCAACGGTACGGTTGTCGCCGACGGCGAAGCCTTGATCGTCAATGGCAACAGAATTCAGATTACCAAAGAAAAAGATCCTGCCAACCTGCCTTGGAAGGCGCTTGGTTGCCAGATCGCAATTGAGTCCACAGGCTTCTTCACGAACAAGGCTTCGCTCCAGAAGCACATCGACGCCGGTGCTGAGCGGGTCATTCTGACAGCTCCTCCGAAGGACGATCTGGACGGCATCATTGTCCTCGGCGTGAATGACGATACGCTGACGAACGACATGCGAATTGTGTCGAACGCCAGTTGCACGACGAACTGTCTGGCCCCTGTGGTCAAGGTTCTGCACGAAGCATTCGGCATTGAAAAAGGCCTGATGACCACCTGCCACGCCTACACGAACGACCAGAAGGTGAACGACCAGATTCACGCTGATCCATATCGTGCCCGTGCTGCTGCCATTAATATCATTCCTTCCACCACAGGTGCCGCAAAGGCTGTGGGCGAAGTGATCCCGGCCGTAAAGGGCAAGCTGACCGGTATTTCGCTTCGCGTACCTGTCGCCGACGGATCGATCACCGACCTGACCGCCGTCCTTGGCAAAGATGTCACCAAAGAAGACATCAACAATGCCATTCAGGCTGCCGCTGAAGGCCCGATGAAGGGCATTCTTCAGTACACGACTGATCCACTGGTTTCATCCGACATCATTGGCAACCCGCACTCCAGCATCTTCATGGGCGACTGGACGCAAGTCATTGGTGGCAACATGGTTAAGATTCTGAGCTGGTACGACAACGAATGGGGTTACAGCAACCGCGTTGTCGAGCTGGCCCGTAAAATGGCCGCCTTGGGTTGATCTTTGACAGAACCAACCTGAAGCAGGGGCGTAAAATCTCCTGGCCACGATGGATATGAAATCCACTTAAATTCAAAGCCGGCGCTGATCGCGAGTCCTTGAACTCGCGATGGTGCTGGTTTTTTTCATAGAAATACAAAGGGAAATATGGCTAAGCAGACTATCAAAGATCTCAATCTCAAGGGCCGTAAGTGCCTGATTCGCGTAGACTTTAACGTTCCTCAAGGCAAAGACGGTTCAATCTCCGATGACCGTCGGATCAAGGCCGCACTGCCGACGATCAAGCACGCTCTGGATAACGGAGCGTCGGTCATTCTGGTCTCGCACCTGGGTCGGCCAACAGGCGATCCAGCCACAGATGGACCTTACAAACTGGATCCAATCGCCGCTCGATTAGGCGAATTGCTGGGCAAGCCAGTCGCCAAAGCGGACGACACTGTTGGATCTGA